>CAZVHV010000027.1:0-12675 GCA_964627025.1 uncultured Oscillospiraceae bacterium
GTGTTATCGATGCCGATGGGCAGCGGAAGGAGGGTGTACGGGACCCCGAACTTCTTCTTCAGCAGCTCGGCCGGCTCGACGCTCGTGATCTTGCCCAGCGCAAGCACCTGCGCAGCGTCACCCAGGGCCTGGATCTCGGGGATGCTCGTGCCCCCCTTGGGGTACATCTCGAATTTGCTCGTCATGGGCCCGTCCATGATGCCGCTCGTATCGGGGAACATGGTGAAGGGCACCTGCATGAGGGCGGCGATGCGCTTGAGCTCGCGGATATCGCCGGGATTGACGAAGCCGGGGAAGATCGCGGTCTTGCCGGTCGATACGCCGGTTTTCTTGGTCAGACCGTTGATGAACCCGCACATCATGTTGAAGAAGCCGTTGATATGAGACCCGACGTAGCTCGGAGTGCTTGTATGAACGATCAGCTTCCCTTCCGGGATCTCCATGTCCATGATGTAAGCGTTGAGGTCGTCGCCGATGGTTTCGGACAGGCAGGTCGTGTGGATCGCAATGATGTCGGGATCGTAGATCTCGAAAATGTTCCGGACCGCCGTCTTTACGTTGCTGCCGCCGCCGAAGACCGAGGCGCCTTCGGTGAAGGAGCTGGTGGAAGCCATGGCAGGCTCCTTGAAATGCCGGGACAGATAGGTTCTGTGGTAGGACGCGCAGCCCTGCGAACCATGGCTGTGCGGCATGCATTTATGTACACCCAGCGCGGCGTACATCGCGCCCACGGGCTGGCAGGTCTTGCAGGGATTGATGCGCAGCGCGGTGCGCTCTTTGATTTCTTTCGGTGTTAAATCAAGCATTACAGCTCACCTCCTGTAAGCGCGCCTTCCAGAACAGACTCGTTTTTCCAGGGCGGAACCACAAAGGCCCAGGCGTTGGTGTAGATCGCCATCGCGACGTCCCTGGCAAAGTTGACGGCGCCCTGGAAGCCCGCGTAGGGCCCCGCGTAGTCATAGGAGTGCATCTGTCTGGACGGGGTTCCGCCCTTCTGAATGACGTACTTGTCCTTGATGCCCGAGAAGAAGATATCGGGTTTCATGAGCTTGATGACCATCTCGGTCTCATAGTGGTTGTAGTCGTCGATGACGACATATCCGTCCTTCATGTCCTTGATCATGCCGGCATAGGTATCCAGCGGGATCTCAGTGCGAAGCTTCTCCTCCTCCTCTTCGGTGTGTCTTTCCTTGTAAAGGGCGGGATCGGCCTCCACGGTGATCGTTTCAATGTTCTTGCTGTCTGCGTCTTCCTTGATGGACGGGATGACCTCGCGTCCCTCATAGTCGTCGCGGTGTGCGAATTCGTAGCCGGCGATGATGGTCTCCATCCCCAGGTCGTGCAGAAGCGCCTGATAGTGGTGGGCGCGCGAGCCGCCGACAAAGATTCCGGCCGTCTTACCCTTCAGCTTGTTCTTGTAGAACTCGATCTCGTCAAAGATCTGGGCCAGCTCGTCGCGGATGACCTCCTCGGTCCGTTCGGTGAGCTCAGGGTCGTTGAAGTAGGCGGCAATGTCGCGCAGCGACTGCATGGTGGCGCCCACACCGATGAAGTTCACCTTCAGCCAGTCCATGCCGTACTTGGTCTTCATCATTTCCGCGACATAGTTGATGGAGCGGTGGCACATCACGAGGTTGAGGTCGGCCAGATGGGCGTTCTTCATGGTCTCATAGGAGCCGTCGCCCGTGAAGACCGTAACGATCTCATAGCCGATCCGCTTCAGGATGCGCTCCTGTTCCCAGCCGTCGCCGCCGATGTTGTATTCACCCAGGATGTTCAGGGAATACTTCTTGGTGGGCCGCTTGTCGCCCGTGCCGATGATGTACTTCATGAGCGCGTTGTTTGCGATGTGGTGGCCCGCGGACTGCGAAACGCCCTTATAGCCCTCACAGGAGAACCCGATGCACTTGATGCCGTATTTCTCCTCGGTACGCCTTGCAACCGCATGGACGTCGTCGCCGATGAGTCCGATGGGGCAGGTGGAGCAGATCATGATGCACTGGGGGTGGAAGATTTCGACCGCCTCGCTGATGGCTTTCTCCAGCTTCTTTTCACCGCCGAAGACGATGTCCGGCTCCTGCATGTCGGTGGAGAAGCAGTAAGGGATAAAGTTCTGACCGCCCTCTTCAGCCACCGCCTTGTTGCGCCGGGTGCCCCAGCTGTAGTAGCCGCAGCCGATGGGGCCGTGGGTGATGACGAGGCAGTCCTTCAGCGGGCCGACGACGACGCCCTTGCAGCCCGCATAGCAGCAGCCGCGGTTTGTGATGATACCGGGCACCGTTCTGGTGTTGGCCGTGATCTCCTGGCTGCTCGGAGCGCCTTCGATCTGGATGACGTGCTGCTTTCTGTTTTTATAGACTCTGGAAGCGTATTTGTCCAGCATCCTTTCCCGTTCGTTCATTCTTTTCACCTGCCTAATAAGCTTCACTGGTGGATTCGCCGGTACGAATGGTATAGGCGTCTCCAATGGGTAGGATAAAGATTTTCCCGTCCCCAGGGTTGCCCGTCTGATTGGCATCGATGATGATGCTCACGACCTCTTCGACCTTGTCGTCTTCGACGATCAGGGTGAACAGCCGCTTTGCGATCAGCCGGTTGTATTCCGTGAGACACTCCCCGAGGGAGCTTTCCAGGGATTCTCCCTGCTCCAAAATGTTCTGCACCAGGCTTGCGTCTACACTTTTCTTTCCTCTTCCGAGGCATTTTCTACAGAAAAAAGCAGGGAAGCCGGCGTTGGCCAGAGCCACTTTGGTCGGGTTCACCATATTCATGCGTATGATGCCCATTACCTCTTTCATAAAACCACCCCCGTTGTTACAGGCCAGGCTTGCCGTTGCTGATGGTATAAGCCTGTTCGACCGGAGAAACGAAAATCTTTCCGTCTCCGAAGGTTCCGTTTCCGGTTTTCGCGTAACGCATGACCACGCGGATGATGTCGTCCTTGTCCTCGTCGTTGCAGACGATCATCAGCATTTCCTTAGGAATCTCGTCATAATGGACCTCGCCAACGGTGATTCCCTTCTGCTTGCCGCGTCCATACACGTCAAGTTTGGTCAGGGCCGGGAACCCGGCCGCAATAAGCTCAGACATCACAACGCCTGTTTTTTCAGGCCGGATAATCGCTCTGATCAGCAGCATAACATTTTCTCCTTTTTACTCCATTTTGAATTTTGGTTCGGATTGCGTGCGGGGATCAGATGTCCAGGATACCGTGCTCCATCAGGATCTCTTCCAGGCGCTCCTGCTTGAGGGGCTTGGGAACTACGAACATATCGTTGCCGTCGATCTTTCTTGCCAGTGCGCGGTACTCGTCAGCCTGTCCGCAGGTCGGGTCGAACTCGATGACCGTCTTCTTGTTGATCTCGGCGCGCTGCACCATGTTGTCACGGGGCACGAAGTGGATCATCTGGGTCCCCAGCTCCTTGGCAAAGGCGGATACCAGTTCGGCTTCGCCGTCCACCTTACGGGAGTTGCAGATCAGGCCGCCGAGACGGACGCCGCCGGTGTTTGCGAACTTGGTGATGCCCTTGGAGATGTTGTTGGCCGCGTACATCGCCATCATCTCGCCCGAACATACGATGTAGATCTCGCGGGCCTTGCCTTCACGGATGGGCATTGCGAAGCCGCCGCACACAACGTCGCCGAGAACATCGTAAAACACGTAATCGAGGTCTGCTTCGTAAGCGCCGAGGCGCTCCAGCAGGCTGATGGAGGTGATGATGCCGCGTCCCGCACAGCCGACGCCGGGCTCAGGACCGCCGGACTCTACGCACTTGATGTTGGAGAAGCCTTTCTTCATCACGAGATCAAGCTCGATGTCGTCGCCTTCCTCCCGCAGGGTATCCAGCACCGTCTGCTGGGCGAGGCCGCCGAGAATGAGCCGCGTGGAGTCCGCCTTCGGGTCACATCCTACGATCATAATGTTCTTACCCATTTCGCCCAGTCCGGCATTCAGGTTCTGCGTCGTGGTCGATTTTCCGATTCCGCCTTTTCCATAAATTGCTACCTGTCTCATACAAACACCCTCCTGTAAATTGAATTTTTAAAAGGAAACATAAAAGCGACAAAGGGGCCCGCAAGACTATCCCTTGCGAACCCCTTTGTTCCTTTTGTGTGACCGCTTTTGTGTTTGTGATACTGAGTATATAGCAATTCGTTTTTTCATACAATGCATCAAACCATACATAAAATTGCACCGTGCCTGTGATTTTTAGCCAAGATAAACAGAAAACCGTTTTGAGCCGAAAAGTTACCGCTTTTTCGTTGACACTTCCTTATTATTGATTTACACTCAGGCATCATAAATGAATTCCCATATTCTAATAGGAGATGGCGGTGAATTGTTTTGAACGATAAAATCGCAGTATATCTGCAAGACAGCGACAACCTGGCTTCATTCTTGGATTCCGAGAAGGTTGTGGTCTTTGAAAAGACGGACGGCACCTGGAGCAAACAGGCCGAATTCCCTCTCGACCGGGCCGGGGAAAACACGCTTTCCGCGCAGCGGACAAACGTGCGGCGCGTCATCGAACAGCTTGGAAGCTGCAGGATCATTGCCGGTTCCTCCCTTGTCGGTGTCGCCTACCATGAATTCGAAAGACACGGGTTTCACTTATTGGTGATTACCTCCTGCGGGCCGGAGGTTTTTGAACAGATCCTCGCCGATATCCGATCCGCGGATGAAACGCCCCCGCTCCGGGAAGATATCCTGAAGCAGGCGCACCCGGTGGAAACCGATACGCCCGGCGTGTATTTTTTCGATCTGGCCCTCCTGCAGAAGGAAGCGCCGCAGGTCTCCTCCAAGCAGGCGCTGCGGGATTTCCTGGAGCACACGCCCTTCCTGGAACTGCGTCTGGTTTGCGCCCATCTTCCCCCCTGGCTTGAAAGCGGCCCTTACGATATCCAGACCCGGAAAACGGAAGACGGCAATTGTCAGGCGACCATCAGAAAAAAGACATGCGGAGGTGATTCCTGTGAATGAAGAAAATATGATCCAGACTCCCTATGGCATTTTCAACGGCGTAGTCTCCATCGGATATTTCCCCGACGGGGCGGTGAAGGAGCTGCGTCTGGAAGAGAAAAACATGATCGTGACCCATGTCGGCGACCTCGTCCCCTATTACGGCGAGGACACGCCGCGCAGAAAATACAAGGCCTCGGTCACATTTTACAAAAACGGCATGGTCCGTTCCGTCTCTCTGGAGCAGCAGCAGGAGGTCATGACGCCCATCGGCGAACTTCCGGCGGAGCTTGTCACCTTTTATGAGACCGGCGAGCTGAAGCGCGTGTTCCCTCTGGACGGGAAGATCAGCGGCTTCTGGTCGGAGGAGGACGAGCGCGGGCTGAACATCCCGATTCGCTTCGAGTTCGACTTTGCCTCCTTTTCCGCAATGCTCAATGGCATCTGTTTCTTCCCGGGCGGAGATATCAAGAGCGTCTCCCTGTTCCCCGGCGAGGTGATCCAGGTCACGGCGCCGGCCATCGGAACCCTGAACGTCAGAAACGGCTTCTCTCTCTATGAAAGCGGAACGCTGCATTCCGTCGAGCCAGCCGTGCCTGTTCCCGTCGCCACGCCGATCGGGACCATCTCGGCATACGACACGGACGCGCACGGCATTCACGCCGACAGCAACTCGCTGCGTTTTGACGAAGCGGGGAAACTTATGGGCCTCGTGACTTCAAGCGATAAGATCGCGGTGCACACACGCGACGGCGGCATGCACTTCTTTGCTCCGGCCGAGATCGAGGACCCCGAGGACAGTCACGCCAAGCTTACCGTCCCGCTCGCAATTGAGTTTGATAATCAGGCGCGGACCGTATCCTTTACCGATGCGCAGGGGGAGACCGCACGCTTTTCTCTGGATGAGAGCTTCCTTGTCTATCCCGGCGCCCTCTCCGGCTGTTCGCCGCAGGACTGCGCAAGCTGCAGCCTGTGCTCGCATTAACCTCCTATCCCTTGAAAAAAACAGCGCAGCTGTCCCCCGGTTGTGGGGCGGCTGCGCTGTTTTCATGCTTTCGGTATGGGAAACATGCTCAGAGATTCCTTCTCATTTCGTCAAGCAGCTTTTTCGCGATGTCCGGAGGATTTTCCTTCACCACGCGGCTTACGGCATCATAACCGAGGTCCGTGAGATAGGAGGCCGCGAAGGCGGACGACCCTTCCAGATGCGCCCGGCAGCGTTCCTCATTTGCCGCGAGGGAGACGATGCATTTCGTGCGGAAAAGGAACACCGCCCGTTCCAGGAGCTGCAGACTCTCCAGGAGAGAATCCGCGATGAGCGGCAGGAACGCGTTCAGTTCGAATTCACCGTGCGCGGCGGCAAGGGTAATGGCCATATCGTTCGCGATCACGCGCATGGCGCACTGCATGACCATTTCCGGGATCACGGGGTTTACCTTGCCCGGCATGATGGTGCTGCCCTGCTGTACGGCCGCGAGGCTGATCTCACCGAACCCTCCGTGCGGGCCGGAATTCATCAGCCGCAGGTCGTTCGCGATCTTCATCAGATTCACGGCCAGCGCCTTGAGCAGGCCGGACACCTCCACGAACACATCGTGATTCTGCGTGATATCCATCGGGTATTCGGCGGTGGCCAGCCCGATCCCCGTGATCTTCCGGAGCTCTTCGAGCACGCCGAAGCGGTATTTTCGTGCGGCATTGTCGGCGAGACCGACTGCGGTGCCCCCAAGATTGACCTGGCGCAGACGTTCCTCCACTTTATAGATCCGCCAGCGGTCGCGCGCGATGCTCTGCGCGTACGCGCCGAACTCCCCGCCAAGCGTGATGGGGACGGCGTCCATCAGCTCGGTCCTTCCGAGCTTTCTGATCTCGTCAAATCGGTTTTCCTTTTCCTGCAGCGCCTGCTGCAGCGCCGCGCACCCGTCGCTGAGCAGCCGGAGCTGCTCGATGGCGGCGATCCGCAGCGCCGTAGGATAGACGTCGTTGGTGGACTGGCCCCGGTTTACGTCGTCCAGCGGATGGACCGTTCCGTATTCGCCGCAGTTGCCGCCCAATTCCTTTCCCGCAAGATTGGCAACGACCTCGTTCACGTTCATATGGGTGGACGTTCCGGCGCCGCCCTGCAGCGCTTCGGTCACAAAGCTGTCTTCAAACCCGCCGGCGAGGATCCTGTCGCAGGCCGCAGTAACGGCGCCGTAAACGCCGGTGCTGTCGGCTCCGAGCTTTTGGTAGGTGATCGCCGCGGCCTTTTTGACCTTAACGACGGCATAGATCAGGCAGAGGTTCACCTTTTTCCCGCCAAGTGCAAAATTTTCCACGGCGCGTGCCGTATTGATGCCGTACAGCACGTCGTCCCGCAGTTCGACTTCCCCTAAAACATCCCGTTCCTTACGCATAATCAGTCCTCAAATTCCGCCAGCAGATGCGGGAATATCTCAAGGCTTCTTTTCAGGATCCCCTGCATATACGCGATGGTGATCCCGTAGTTCGTAATCGGCACGTTCTGATCGGCCGCGCACTTCATCCGGTACCTGACCTCTCGCTCGTTGAGCATGCACCCTCCGCAGTGGAGGATCAGCGCGTAGGGGGACAGGTCCTCCGGAAACGCGGTGCCGGAGCACGTCTCCACCTTCAGCTGTCTGCCGGTATAATTTTTCAGCCACCTTGGGATCTTCACACTGCCGATGTCATCGCACTGGCGGTGATGTGTGCAGCCCTCGGCGATCAGCACCGTGTCTCCGTCCTTCAGACGTTCGATTGCCGCCACGCCCTTTACGGCGGTTTCCAGCAGCCCTTTATAACGGGCCATCAGGATGGAAAAAGAGGTCAACGGGATCTCCGGCGGCGTATCGGCCGATGCTTTTGCAAATACCTGGCTGTCGGTAATGACAAGCGCCGGCCGCCGGCCGAGGTTTTCAAGGGTCTCGCGCAGCTCGAATTCCTTGACGACCACGGCGGTCGCATCCGCTTCGAGAATGTCGCGGATGGTCTGCTGCTGCGGCAGGATCAGCCTGCCCCTGGGCGCAGCCTTGTCGATGGGCGTCACCAGTACGACGAAATCAGACGGACGGATCAGATCGCCGACAAGCTGCAGCTTCATCTCGTCGGCGGAGGCGAGGCCCGCGATCCGCTCCTTCAGTTCCTGGATGCCGCCCTGGTCAAGGGCGCTGATATAGATCTCGTTCGCCTCCGGCCTGCCGCGGGATGCGAGCAGGTCGGTCTTGTTGAAGGCAACGATATAGTTGATCTCTTTTTCCTGAAACAGACGGATGAGCTCGCGGTCGCAGCCGCAAAGCCCCTCGGTGGAATCGACGACCAGGACGGCCACGTCGGTCTTGTTCAAAACCTGCCTTGTCTTCCGGATACGCTGCTCCCCCAGGGCGCCTTCGTCGTCAAACCCGGGGGTGTCGATCATCATGACCGGCCCAAGCGGCAGAAGCTCCATCGCCTTGTAGACCGGATCGGTGGTCGTACCCTTCACATCGGAAACGACAGCCAGATCCTGCCCGGTCACGGCATTCATAACGCTGGATTTGCCCGCGTTGCGCCGACCGAAAAAGCCGATATGGACCCTGTTCGCGGAGGGTGTGTCGTTCAGTCCCATCGTTATGACCTCTCCTTTCCTTCCTTCGGCAGCCGAAAATAAACGCAGCCGCCATATCGGCCGGGTCTTTTCATAGGGTTGTGATGATGTTGGAATATGCCGTTTTTGTGCTTACGCCGGGCAGCTTCCCCACCTTCCCGGAAAGCGCGTTGATGATGTCGTTCGGCGCGTCCACCGCGATGCTGATGATGTTGATCCCCTTTTCGCGGTAGGGAATGCCCATGCGTCCGATGATATATTTCCCATATTCATGCAGCAGGGTATTCAGTTCCTCAACCGAATTTTCCTCCTGTACAATGATCCCGATGATGGCTACTCTGGTCTCCATAACGATCCCTCCTAAAATGACCCGGCGCATTCCAAGGCGCTCGTCCTATCCGCCGCCTTCCGGCTTTCTTCTCCAGTCCGCATGGTCTCCCCGCGCGAGAAATCCGGCTCGAACCCGGCGGCCCTGATGCGGTCTGCAAGGCGCGCAAGGGTCTCCGCGGCTTCCTCTCCCGTACAAAGCTTATTGTCATAAAGCAGGTAATCCTTGCGGTGTTTGACCGGGGAAAGATTCGGCATGACCACGTTCGCGCCCGCCCGGAAACCTTTTTCGCGCCCCTCCGGATCGATCGTCCCGAGCGCGGTCGTGGCAGGCAGCAAAGCCTTGGGCAGCAGGATACGCACAAGGGAGAGCAGGATCAGCGTCCGTTCGGACGAAGGGCGGTAATAATCCGCGAATGGGGTATCCCTGTGGGGGATGAACGGACCCACCCCGACCATTTGCGGCTGAAGATCCCGCAGAAAGAGGAAATCCTCCGCAAGGGTCTCAACGGTCTGATACGGGGAATCCACCATAAAGCCGGCGCCGACCTGATAACCGATTTCCTTCAGGTGACAGAGACACCGCATCCGGTTCCTGAGGCTCAGCTCAGGGGGATGCAGTTTTCCGTAATGCGCTTCATTCGCTGTCTCATGGCGCAGAAGATACCGGTCCGCGCCCGCGTCAAACAGCCGCCTGTACGAGTCATAGCTCCGCTCCCCGACGGAAAGGGTCACCGCGCAGTCCGGAAAGCGCGTTTTGATCCCGGAGATGATCCCGCACAGACGCTCGTCGGTATAAAACGGATCCTCGCCGCCCTGAAGCACAAAGGTGCGGAATCCGAGCCGATGGCCCTCGGTGCAGCAGTCCATGATCTCATCCTCGGAAAGCCTGTACCTGCACGCGTTCGGGTTGCTCCTCCGAATTCCGCAGTAATAGCAGTCGTTCTTGCAGTAATTCGAAAATTCGATCAGACCGCGGAAATAGACTTTTTTCCCGTAATATTTTTCCCGAAGCCCCTCCGCGCAGCGGGCAAGCATGGATTTCTCCTCCGCCGGAGCCTCCTGTAAAAAATAACGGATGAGACCGGACAGCTCTTTTTTATCCGCCGTATTCAGTTGCTGCGATAAATCCAAAGGATCCTTCAGCGTGATGTTCATCGTAAACGCTCCAGCAAAAATCCAAAATAGAAAAAGCCTCTTCGCGCAGCGGCGAAAAGGCAGCATAACGGCAGCGTAAAACAACACATCTACCGAACATCTGCCTTTCCGCCCGGAACTTCCTCGCGGTCAGGTAATGCATTCCCTGTGTCCTCAAAATCATGACTTATGACTGTTTTGCATATTCTATCATTGAATTTTCCGTTCGTCAACAGGATCGTATGGGCAGGCGGCACCCGTATTCTCCCGCATTTTGTGAGACTCTACAAAGCAAATAAAAGGATACGTCCCTTTTTGTGGAAAATGCTCTTGACTTTTTGCATGACTGCTCCTATAATTTTGCACAACAGGACAATGACGTTGCAAGGAGTATTTGCGGCGTCTTTTTTCTTTTCCAGCCTTCAAATATTCGCGTCAGCGCCTGAAACGTCAGGAGAAAACTTAATTATTGGCAGCATGGCAAAGGAGTCGTGGCGGCAGCGCAAAAACTGTCCGTCGTCTGTACTTCCTTTGCTTTTTTGCAGGAAAAAGGCAGTTTCCTTTCACGAAAAACGAGTGTTTGAGGAGGTGATCATGTGAAAAAGCCGGCATACGGGCAGACCGTGGAACCAAAAAAAGTCGTGGCGATCGGGGTGCTGTTTTTGACCTCCCTGGCGATCATGTTTCTGGGCGCGTCCATGGTGCTTTACAGTCTGACGAATCATATCAGCTATCAGGTCCTGCACTCCGAAATCCACGGCGCAGTCTTCGGGGCAGTCATCACCTTTCTCGGCGTGCGCTATTTCCTGTCGGTCCGCCAGCTCAAAACAGAGGTTTTCAAAGCGACCGCCAGGTTTTCCTGGGACAATTTCAAAAAACGCAAATAGACCGGCAATCTCGCAAGGGGGCAAATTTCAATTTTTTGATAATTTTGAGGTGTTTGTATGAAAAGGCTGAGAAACGGGATCGGATTTCTGCTGCTGGTGGGGGTGCTGCTGTCGCTGTTTGCGGTGACCGCGTTTGCGGTGAGCGGGGATCCGACGGGCGCTTCCTATGCGCTTACCACCGGGGCCGAGACCCTGGATGAAGTGGCAACGACCGCAAACAAGGCATATTTCGGCGCAAACTATACCTGGATCATGATCTGCGCCTTTATGGTCTTCTTCTTCCAGTGCGGCTTTGCCATGGTGGAGACAGGCTTCTGCCGCGGCAAGAACGCCGCGCATACCATGACGATGAACTTTATGGTCTTCCTCGTCGGCGCAATCGGCTATTTCCTGGTCGGATTTGCCCTTCAGTTCGGGGGCTCCGGCGGCGCGGCCGGCCTGGGCTCCGGCGGCGCAGTGCTTGACGCGATGTTCTCCATCCCCGGGCTCGGCGGTATCGTGGGCTACAAGGGCTTCATGCTGAGCGGGACCTATGACGCTGGCGTTTACGCGCTGTTCTTCTTCCAGATGGTCTTTATGGACACCACCGTGACCATTCCGACCGGCGCCATGGCGGAGCGCGTCAAATACTCCGCGGTGGTGATCAGTTCCTTCTTTATTTCGATGTTCCTGTACCCGCTGTTCGGCAACTGGGTATGGGGCGGCGGCTGGCTCGCCACTCTGGGCGTGAACTTTGGCCTGGGCCACGGCGTCGTCGACTTTGCCGGTTCCGGTGTCGTACATTCCATGGGCGGCATGCTGGCGCTGGCCGGCGCCATCGCCATCGGCCCCAGAATCGGCAAATTCAAAAAGGACGGTTCCGTCCGGGCGTTCCCCGGACATAACATCCCCATGGCCATCATCGGCACGATCGTCCTGTTCTTCTGCTGGTTTTCCTTCAACGCCGGCTCCACGCTGAACTCCACCGACTTCCGGCTCTCGGTGGTCGCCACCAACACCATGGTGGCAGGCGCCATCGGCGGTCTGATCGCCATGTTCTACATGTGGATCAAATTTGGTAAGCCTGACCCGTCCATGACGGCGAACGGCACCCTCGCCGGACTGGTTGCCATCACGGCCCCCTGCGCCTTTGTCAATGCGATCTCCGCCTTTATCATCGGTCTAATCGCCGGACTGCTGGTCTGCGTCTCCGTCCCCTTCGTGGAAAACAAGCTGAGACTGGACGATCCCGTCGGCGCGATCTCCGTACATGGTGTGAACGGCTTCTGGGGCATGATTGCGCTGGGCCTCTTTGCAGACGGCCAGTACGGCGACGGCATCAACGGCATTTCCGGCGGCGTGACCGGGCTGTTCTTCGGCAACGCTTCCCAGCTGGCCGCTCAGCTCGTTGCCATCGCAGTTTTGCTGGTCTATGGCTTCGGCGTCTCCCTGGTCTTCTTTAAGGTGCTCGATAAGGTCTGGGGCCTGAGGGTGGCTCCCGAAGACGAGCTCGAAGGGCTTGATCTTCCCGAAATGGGTGTCCTTGCATATCCCGATCAGCAGATGGTACGGTCCGAGCTGGATTACGATTCCGAAGACAACGCGCCCATCCCGCAGCTGGCCCGCTTCCAGAGAAGCACGACTTCCGCGATGCCGCAGACTCCCCCCGTTCCCGTGGAGAAGGCCGTTACAGTGGAAGTATCCAAGAAGCCCACGGCAGTTTCCGACTCCGGCGAAAAGATCACCAAGATCGACATCATCACCAAGGTGGATGGGCTCGCGGACTATCCGGCCGTGAAGGC
>CAZVHV010000028.1:0-12548 GCA_964627025.1 uncultured Oscillospiraceae bacterium
GCCGCGTCCGGCCGGGAAGCGGGGTGGGCGGCGGGGGAGAGGCATCCTCTTGCCTTCTGGGCGGCAACGCCCTCGCTGACCAGGTCGCCGTTTTCACAGTGGGCCCCCACGACGGCGCCCTCGGTCGCCGCCGCGCGGACGATCTCATAGGCGGCGGCATCGGAGACGCGCAGGGCGTCGTAGGCCAGATAAATTTTATAAGAGGTCACCCCGGCGGCGGTCATGGCGGGAAACTCGGCCCGGACCGCCGGGTTCCAGTCGGTGACAGCCATGTGAAAGCCGTAATGGCAGGAACACCTTCCGTCGGCGTACGCGTGCCACCGCTCCAGGGCCTGCGTGAGGGTGCCGCCCCGCTCCTGGGTCGCAAAATCCAGGACGGTGGTCGTGCCCCCGACAACGGCGGCCCGGGTGCCCGACGCAAAGTCGTCGGCCAGATGCTCGATCCCCGCGAAGTGGGTATGGGTGTCGATAAAGCCGGGGAACACCAGCTTCCCGGCGGCGTCGAGCACCTCGGCGTCCCCGGCGGGCAGGCGGGGGGCGATCCGCGCGATGGTCCCGCCCTCCACCCGCAGGTCGGCCCGTTTCGGCCCGTCCGGCAGGACCAGCGTTCCGTTTCGGATCAGCAGCGGCATTTCCTTACCCCCCGTTCAGTACAGCAGCTCGGGATAGCTGCGGCAGACGGTTTCGATCAGCGCGCGGATCCCGGCGGGAAGCGCCGCAGTTTCTCCGCCCGGCGCGGCATCGACAACCGCGCCGTCCAGGCGCACCCGCACCGTCCCGCGCTCCTTGTCCAGCAGGATAAAGCCGGGCGCGCCGCTGTTTTCAAACTCGGCCGGCGTGCCGAAGACGGTGAATTTTTCCCGGTAAGGCGCGCTGTCGTAGGGGCAGAAGGCGGCGCAGTTGCCGCACTCGTTGCACATCCCGTCGATGTGGACGATCTGGGGCATTGCGCGGCCCGGCACCCGGACGGCCACATTGGCCCGGTTGGGGCAGACGTCCGCGCAGCTCTCGCAGAGCACGGCGCAGTCCAGACAGCGCTCATACTCGCGCGCGGGAGCGTCGGGGTCCTTCAGGACGCCTTTTTTCCGGGCGCTCTCGACGGGATCTCCCGCGGGCAGGCGCCGCGGGGGTTCCGCTCCCGCGATGGCAGCGGTAAGGATCGCCGCGTCGGCAATGGCCTCGGCCACGGTGGCGGGGCCGCGCCGGGCGTCGCCCGCCACATAGACCCCCGGGGTCTCCGACTCCAGGGTCTCCGGGCGGACGACGGGGCGTCCCTTCGCGTCCAGTCTCACGCCGTTGCGGATCAGGAACGCGCCGTCCGCCCGCTCGCCCACGGCGGAGAGGAGCAGGTCGCAGGGCAGCGCGACGGTCTCTCCGGTCTCCACCGGGCAGCGCCGCCCCGTCTCGTCCTTCTCCCCCAGCGTCATTTTGCGGCAGGTGAGCACGCCCCTCTCCCATGAAACGGGCAGCAGCAGCGGGGCGAAGCGGACCCCCTCCGCCTGGGCCGCTTCCAGTTCTTCCGGGTCGGCCGGCATATAGCGCTTCGTGCGGCGGTAGACGATGGTCACATCCCGCACCCCCGCGAGCCGCGCGGCGGCCCGGGCGGTGTCCACGGCCACGTTCCCGCCGCCCGCCACGACGATGTGCTCCCGTTTCCCGGGAAGCCGCGCGGGGTCGGCCTTCAGCGTCCGGAGGAATTCCACGGCCGGCAGCGGCTCGTCCCCCTCCACCGCCAGCGGCTGCGGCAGCGGCGCCCCCGCCGCGAGGATCACATGGGTGAAGCCCTGGGCGCGCAGCCGCGCCGCGTCCGGGGCCCCGGTGTGCAGGCGGATGTCCACCCCTACCTTTTCCAGCAGGGCGCCGTCGGCGTCGATCACATCGTCCCCGATGCGAAAGGCCGGGATGACGTGACGGACCACGCCGCCCAGCGCGCCGGTCTGCTCGAACAGGGTGACCGAAGCACCGCGCCGCGCCAGCAGGAAGGCGGCCGACATGCCCGCCGGGCCGCCGCCCACCACCGCGATCCTGAGGTCGGGGCGGTCCCGGTTCGGCATGAGCTCTTTCATCACAGCGTCGCGGCCGCCCACCACCGCCGCCAGCTTGGCCTCGCGGATGCGGATGGGTGCTTCGTAAAATCCGCGGGTGCACTTGTCGGTGCAGCGGTGGGGACAGATGGTGCCCGTGATGCCGGGGAGGGGATTTTTCTCCAAAATCACCCGCAGGGCCTCGTCCGGCCTGCCCTCCCCCAGCAGCCGCAGGTATTCGGGCACATCCTGGCCGAAGGGGCAGCCCCCCCTGCAGGGCGCGGTAAAGCAGTCCAGCAGCGGCACCTTGTCCGGAAGCTTGCGGGACATCGGGGGCCTCGCCGTTTTTCGATGATGCGGGTCGGCGCGGACGGCCTCCGCCAGCGCGGCCACCCGCCCGGTATCCACCCCGGCGAAGGGCCTGTACTCCATCGCGGAGAGCAGCTTTGCCAGCTGGCCCAGCCGCCGGTAGCCGCCCGGCTTGAGCAGGGTGGTGGCAACCGTAATCGGCCGGATGCCGCACCGGAAGATTTCTCCGATCTGAAAGGCGTCCGCCCCGCCGGCGTAGCTGATGGGCAGCGCGCCCGCGAAGGCGCGGGAGAGCCGTTCGGCCACCGCCAGGGCGAGGGGGGCCAGCGCCTTGCCCGAGAGGTACATCTCGCTGCCGGGCAGTTCGCCCGCGGCGATGTCCACAGGGAAGGTGTTGGTGAGCTTCACGCCGAAGGTAAGCCCCCGGGCGTCGGCCAGCGCCTTGAGCCGACCGAGCATGGGCACCGCGTCCTCGAACTGCAGGTCCGCTTTGCAGTGGCGGTCGTCAAAGACCAGATCCTCATACCCCATCCCGTCCAGGGTTTTGCGGGCAAAGTCGTAGCCGAGCAGGGTCGGGTTGCACTTGACGAAGGTATGCAGCCCCTTTTCGGTAAGCAGATAGGCGGCGATGCGCTCGATCTCGGCCGGGGGGCAGCCGTGCAGGGTGGAGAGGGTGACCGAGCGTGAGATTTTCGGGGAGACGGACTCCAGATACGCGCCGTCCACCCTGCGGAAGCGGGGCAGCGCGGCGCGCGCCGCGGCCAGGCACTCCCGCCAGACGGGCAGCCCGGAGGCGTCCTTCAGCCCCTCGAGGAAGGCGTCGATCTTGGGGGAACGGATGCCCTCCAGGTCGTAGCCCACGCTCATGTTGAACACGAAGCCGTCTTCCCGCCCCAGCTCCAGCTCCTTCGCCAGCAGCTTGAGGGCAAACCATGCCTTGACATATTCGCTCTGCGCGTCGGGGACGGTCAGCTCGGTGGACCACTCCACGTTGTAGCCCTCGTCGGCGGCGAGGATACAGGGCTTGGCCACCGGCAGGTCCTCTCCGTCTATGATCTGGACAGTCTTGAGCTCGAAGAACCGCGCCCCGGCGACATAGGCGCTGATGATGTTCTGCGCCAGCTGAGTATGCGGGCCGGCGGCCGGCCCCACGGGGACCTCCAGTTTTTCCCCGAAAAGGGGCAGGGTGTGCCCTGCTTCACCCCGGAACCCGGGGGGCACGCCGAACACCGAGCCGGACGCGGCGTATTCCCGCAGCATCCAGTCGAGCAGCACGGCAAAGGGGATGGGCCTCATTTTGTCGCTCATACGGCACCCAGCCTCCTCCAGAAATCGGCGGCCTGCGCGCGGCAGTTTGCCCAGACCTCGGCCTCATCGCAGACCAGCACCTTCCGGTCCTTCATCAGCACCCTGCCGGCGCAGACCGTGGCGGTCACATGGCGGCCGGTCATGCCGAAGAGGATGTGGCCGTTGCAGTTGCTCCCGTCCATGGGCGTGAGGGGGTCGTAGTCTGTGACGATGACGTCGGCCGCCGCGCCCGGTTTGAGGACTCCCACGGGGGTCTCAAAATGCCGCGCCGCGATCCCGGGGTTGTGGTCGAAGAGCATGGCGGGCAGTTCGGCCCACGCCGCGGCGGGGTCGCAGAGGTGGTGTTTGTGGATGAGATTGCCGACTTTATAGGACTCCAGCATGTCGTGCGTGTAGCCGTCGGTGCCCAGCCCCAGCAGGATGCCGCGCCGGAAGAGCTGGACCATGGGCTCGCACCCCACGGCGTTGCCCATGTTGGATTCCGGGTTGTGCACCACCACGGTGTCCGTCTCCTTTAAAATGTCCATCTCGCGGGGATCGACATGGATGCAGTGGGCGGCGATGGTCTGCCGGCCCAGGATCCCCGCCTGCCACAGGCGCTCCACGACGGGCTTGCCGTATTTGCGCAGAGAATGCCGCAGGTCCTCGACCCCCTCGGCCACGTGGATATGGAAACCGGCGCCCTCCGGCGTGTGCGCCCGGCAGTAGCGCAGGGTGTCGTCCGAGAGGGTAAATGCGGCGTGCAGTCCCATCATTCCGGCCTGCATGGGGTCGTCCCGCACGGCGGCGAGAAACGCCTCGTTCTCGGCCACCGCGGCCTCCATCTTCTCTCTCCCGTTCCGGTCGGAGACCTCGTAGCAGAGGCAGACGCGCAGCCCGAGTTCTCTGGCCGCGGCCGAGACGGCGAAGAGCGAGCCCTCGATCTCCCCGTAGCTGGCGTGATGGTCAAAGACGGTGGTGACGCCGTTTTTGACGCAATCGAGGAAGGCGGCATACGCCGACCACCGGGTGTCCGCGCCGGTGAGACAGCGGTCGATGCGCCACCACATCCCCTCCAGAATGTCCGAAAAGTCCCTGGGGCTGTACCCAGGGAGCGAGAGGCCCCTCGCGAAGGCGGAGTAAGCATGCTCGTGGGCGTTGATCAGCCCGGGCATCACCACACCGCCGTGCGCATCCAGAAATTCCGCCGCGGGATAGGCCTTCCGCAGCGCGGCGGTCTCCCCTACCGCCCGAATGACGGCCCCCTCGGTCAGGACCGCCCCGTTTTCGTAAAAGGGCGCGTCCGGGTCGCGGGTGATCAGCCGTCCGTTTCCAATCAGAAGCATGCTGTTCCCTCCTTTTAAAAAAGGGCCCCATTTTGATCCGTCATCAAAATGAAGCCCGCACGCAAAGCGCCTACTTACTATATTTCCACAAGAAAATTTTATCAAATCGGCCCAAAGAATGCAACAGAAAAAATTTCCCCCTCAGAGGCACAGATCTTCGTCCAGGATCTCTCCCTCGGCGATCAGATTGGTGTCGCCGATGAGGAACAGTCCGGTGATTTTTTCCTCCGCCCGTTCCACCTCGACCCGGAGCTCCCCGCCGGGCATCCGCAGGCGGACGGGGGAGGGCACAAGTCCCTTGCGGACCAGCACGGCGGCGGTGGAGCCGGACCCCGTCCCGCAGGCCAGGGTAAAGTCCTCCACGCCGCGCTCAAAGGTCAGGAGCCGGACGGCCCCGTCGGCCTCGATGTCGTAAAAATTTACGTTGGCGCCCTTCGGGAAATCCGGGTGGGCGCGGAGGGCGGCGCCCAGCGGGCGCAGTTCCTCCTCCCCTTTGCCTGCCAGCCCCGGGACGGGCACCACCGCGTGGGGAAGGCCGGGGCTGCCCAGCTCCACATAGGCGCATGGCCAGACGGCGCCGTTCCACGTGACCGGGCGGTCCGGCTCCAGGACGGCGGGGTCGTTCAGGCGGATCTTATAGGTCCGCCGGTCCAGCCGCCAGGCCAGGACCTCTCCCGCCACGGTCTCGATTCGGATGAAGTCTCCGGCGATGCCGTGCTCTCTGGCATAGCGGGCCAGGCAGCGCGCCCCGTTGCCGCACATCTCGCCCTCGCTGCCGTCCTCGTTGTAGAAGCGCATCCGCAGGTCGCCGCCGCCCGTCGGGGCGTCCGCCACCATCAGCGCGTTTCCGCCGAGGGAGACCCGCCGCCGACAGAGCCGCCGGGCCATGTCCGGAAACCGCTCCGGAGCCAGCTTCAGCTCCAGGTTGTTCAGGAGGATGAAGTCGTTGCCGGCCCCCTGCATCTTGGTAAAACGCATGCTCCTCACCTCATTTAAAAAGAGATTCGGGGATCCTGATTCTCGGTCCTCTTCCCGCAGCTCCGGCGGCGGGCGGGAAGTTTATCCCGCTATCAGGAATATGCCTGCTTTTTCCCATTTAGTTCTTCCGATGAGCGGTTTTCCGCACAAGACAAAAGAGGGCTTATCCGGCATCGGATAAGCCCTCTTTGCGCGCCGCGCACCCGCGGCCATTCTTCTCAGGATAAAAGTTCTTTGTATTCCTCCGCGGTGCCGACCCGGCCGACGGCGGAGAGGGACGCCTTGCGGAAATCGAACAGGCGCTCGGCCAGCGCCCTCACCCCCTCGCGGGTCACGGCGTCGTAGGCCGCGATGATCTCGTCGGCCGAAAGGAGCTCGCCGGTCTGGAGCACCGAGCGCCCCAGATGGCTCATATGGGCCTGGGTGGACTCCATGCCCATAAGCACGTTGGCCTTGGACTGCTCGCGCGCCCGGTCCAGCTCGGCCTGGTCGGGGCCATGCTCGGCAAACTCGCGCACCGTGCGGCAGATGGTGTCCAGCGCCCTGCGCTCGGTCTCCCGGCCGAGGGCGGTATAAATGGCGAACACCCCCGTTTCGGCGTGGCTGGCCCCGTAGGAATAGATGGAATAGCACAGCCCCTGGCGCTCGCGCACCTGCTGGAACAGGCGCGAGGACATCCCGCCACCCAGGATGGAGGACAGCAGCTGCAGGGTGAAGCGCTCCCCGCTGCCATAGGGCAGGCCGGGGACCGCCAGGGTCAGGTGGTTCTGCTCGATGGATTTTTTGCGCACCGTAACGGCGGGCGCATAGTCCACAGGCCGGCCGGCGGGCGTCTGTCCCGCGGGCAGATCGGCAAAGCGCGCCTTCAGCTCGTCCACGTCTCCGGCGGTAAAGCTTCCCGCCAGCGAGACCACGATATCGCCGGCAAGGTAATGGGCCTTCTGATACTCCCGCAGGGCGGCGCCGGTGAGCTTGCCCAGCGTGGCGGGACGGCCGAGGATGGGCCTGCCCAGCGGCGAGCCCTTGTACACCGCCGCGAACAGCCGCTCGGAGCACAGGTCGTCCGGGGTATCCTCGTACATCCCGATCTCCTCAAGGATGACGCCCCGCTCGGTGCTGACGTCGCGCTCGTCAAAGCGGGAGAAAAACACCATGTCGCACAGGATATCCATGGCCTGCTTCAGGTGGATGTCCAGCGCGCGGGCGTAAAAGCAGGTGAGCTCCTTGGTGGTGTAGGCGTTGATCTGCCCGCCGATGGCGTCGGTCAGCTCGGCGATCTCGGCCGCCGTGCGCTTCTGCGTCCCCTTGAACACCATGTGCTCGATGAAGTGGGCGGCGCCGCTCTCGGACGCCTTCTCGTGGCGCGAGCCGGTGCCCACCCAGATGCCGAGCGCGGCCGAGCGGACGGTGGGGATATATTCGGTTAAGATACGCACCCCGTTGGGGAGTGTCATTTGTTCCAGCATGTTTTTAATCCTTTGTAATGGTAGTACCCAGCGCCTTTTGGGAGAGTGCCTCCAGCAGCAGGGCGTGTTCCACCCGTCCGTCCAGCACCGTCACGCGCGAGACGCCGTGGGTGGCGGCGTGGACACAGCTTTTCACCTTGGGGGCCATGCCGCCCGCGATGAGGCCGGCGTCGAGCAGTTCGGCGGCCCGGGCGGCGTTCATGTGGGGGATGCGGGTGCTCTGGTTGTGGCTGTCCACCAGGATTCCGTCGGTATCGGTCAGGAAGATCAGCTTGTCCGCCTGCAGGGCCTCGGCCACGGCGCAGGCCGCGTCGTCGGCGTTACAGTTGAAGCCGCCGCCGTCCTCCCCCATGGCGATGGGCGAGAGGACGGGGAGAAAGCCGCCCTTCAGCAGGGTGTGGAGCAGTCTGGTATCCACCCGGGTGATGGTGCCCACCCGGCCCAGCGCCGGGTCCTTGCAGGCGGCGGTGAGCAGCGCGCCGTCCTTGCCCGAGATGCCCGCGGCGGCCACCCCGAAGGCGGCGAGCGCGGTCACAATGGCCTTGTTCACCTGGGCGGAGAGCACCATCTCGGCGCAGCCGAGGGTCTCCCCGTCGGTGACGCGGTAGCCGTTTTCCATGCGGCTCTCCACACCCAGCCTGCGCAGCATGGCGGTGATGGCCTTGCCGCCTCCGTGCACCAGTACCACCTCGGCCCCGACCGAGCGCAGGGCGGCCACATCCTGCAGGATGGTGTCTGTCACGCCGTCGTCGCCGAGGGCGCTGCCCCCGTACTTGAGCACGATGGTTTTGCCCCGGTACTGGTTCAGGCGGGGCAGAACCTCCAGCAGGCCGCGCACCTGCTCCATGCCGTCCAGCCCGTGGGTCAGGTCGTACTCATGGAGGAACTGCTCGGTATAGGCTACGTCGGAGGGGCACTCGATATACAGGATGCCCCGTTTTTGCCGGGTTTCCGCACCCTTGCCGGTAATGAGCAGGACCGACGGGGTCCGGCAGCCCAGAACAGCCTGGCGGATGGCCTCGCCGCGGTCTGGCTGGATGGAGTATTCGCACCCTTCCCGCTCCACCCAGTGGGCGATCTCACGGCAGATCTCCTCCACCGGCTCCTCGCCGGCGTCCTCTTCCGTCAGGATGACGAGGTCGGAGTAGCGGCCCGAGATCTCCCCCAGGTCGCGCCGCCGGTCCAGCGCCTTCTTGCCCGGGCAGCCGAATACGCTGACGATCCGGCGGCCGGGGTATTCCTCCCGTACCGACTGGAACAGCTTTTCAAAGGACAGGCGGTTGTGGGCGTAGTCCACGATGGCGATGACCCGCTCGTCGGCGTTGGTGTAGACCTCCATCCGGCCGGGCACCCGGGCCTTCATCAGCCCGACATAGATGTGCTGCTCGGGGATCCCCAGCCCCTCGCACACGGCGATGGCGGCCAGCGCGTTCTGCACGTTGAAGAGCCCGGGCATGGTGAGCCGGAACTCGCGGAAGAAGCGGGGGGATTTGACCCGGAACAGGATGTCGTTGCCGCTCTTGCGGACGTTCGAGCCGTACACCGTGGCGGACGGGTCGTTCTGGGAGAAGGTGACGAGCCGCGGGCTCCGCTTCGCCGCTTCCAGCACGCGGTCGGCGTGGTCGCTGTCCAGGTTGACGCAGGCGATCGCCGCCTGTTGGAAAATGCGCAGCTTGGAGGTGAAATAATCCTCAAAGTCCGGGTGCTCGATGGGGGAAATGTGGTCGTTGCTGATGTTCAGAAAGACGGCGGCGGCAAACTCCACGTTGCGCACGCGGTCGTATTTGAGCGCCTGGCTGGAGACCTCCATGGTGAGGTACTCCAGGCCCGCGGCCGCGGCGTTGGCAAAGTGGCGCTGCAGGTCCAGCGGCTCGGGGGTGGTGAGGTGGGACTCGAAGCGCTCCACGCCGTCGTAGGTGTCGATGGAGGAGACCACCCCGCTCTCGGGCTTGCCGCGGGCCGCGAGGTAGTCGTCGAAAATATATTTCAGATAATACGCGGTGGAGGATTTCCCCTTGGTGCCGGTGATGCCGACCACCCCCAGCCTGGCGCTCGGATGGCCGTAGTACAGGTCGGCCAGCAGGGCCATGGCACGGCGGATGTCGGTCACGGGGATGCAGGGGATCTCCACCTCCGGATACGCCGTTTCGGACAGATAGGCGAAGGCGCCCCTTCCGGCGGCGTCGGCGAGGTACTCGGGCCTGAAGTGCGCGCCCTTGCAGAGAAACAGTGTGCCCGGCACGATGTCCCGGGAATCGCAGGACACCAGCGCCACCGGGCGCGTAAGGTCGGCGGTCACGGGCGCGCCGGGCGCCACGAGGCCGTTTTTCAGCAGAAGCTGGACATAATCGCCCAGCACATAGCACGGTAACTCCATAACGACATCTCTCCTCTACACAGTGCGCAGGCGCTTGCCGCAGGCGAGGATGGATTTTTCCACCAGCACCTCCATGGCGTCGGTATAAAAATCGGGCAGGCCGTGGTAGACCCGGTAGACCGACAGCTCGGTGCAGCCCAGGATAGCCGCGTCGCACGCCATCTCCCGCAGGGCGCGGTCGATGGCGGCGAATTTTTCCCGGCTGCCCTGTTCCCCGCGCTTGATCTCATCATAGATGACCGACATGACGAGTTTCTGGACCTCGGCCTCGGGCGCGAGGCACTCCAGCCCCACCCGCTCGCACTCCTTTTGATAGACGCCGGTCAGGACGGTGCCGTCGGTGGCAAGGATACCCACCCGCTTCTTTCCCTCGGCGGCGAGCAGGCGCACCGTTTCGCGCACCATGTTGATGATGGGGATGCCCAGCTCGCCCTGCAGCCTGTCCGCAAAATAGTGCGAGGTGTTGCAGGGGATGGCGATGGCGGTGCAGCCGGCCCCCTCGAGCAGGCGCGCGTCGGCGAGCAGCCGGGTATACACCGTGTCTCCCCGCCCGCTGAGGATGGCCGCGGTGCGGTCGGGCATCTCGGTATCGGACAAAATCAGCGCGGGCAGATGCTCCTGGTCACAGGCGGCATCGGTGCGGTCCAGGATCCGCTGGTAAAAGATCTGCGTGGCCTGGGGTCCCATCCCGCCGAGCACGCCCAGGCTGCCGGTCGCTTGCATCTTCATCGTTGCCTCCCATGGTCAGCCGCGGGCCTTCCCAAGATATTTTTCATATTTCACAAAGTGCCCCAGCTGGTTTTTCCACAGGCGCAGCCGGCGCTTCAGCGCCCGGTCGGCGTCGTAAAACAGGGGGTTGCTCACCTTGCCCGCCTGGATGAGGGCCTTCATCCGGGCGTGGTATTCCTTCGGGACATAGCGCCAGGCGACCTGCTGCGGCACCACCCGCCACAGGCTGGCGTTCTCGGCCACGACGGAGGGGAGTTCCCGCTTTTCGACATAATCCTCCACGAGCAGCCGCGCGATGTTGTACCCCGCGCCGGTGACGTAATAGTTGCTCCGGCCCTGGCGGCAGTTGATCTCGAAGACCTTGTACTGCCCGTCGCGCCGGTCATATTTGAGATCGAAGTTGGAAAAGCCCACAAAGCCGAGCTCCTCCAGAAACGCCTTCATCTTTTCACACAGCTCGGGCTCATACTCGGTGAGGATGACGGCGTGGTTGCCGATGCCGTGCGGCGTGTGCTCCTCCAGCAGGACATGCCCGAAGCACATGAGCTTGACCTTGCCGGTGTGGTCGGAATAGTTGGTGAGCACCCGCATATAGCTGTCGTCCCCGGGGATGAAGTCCTGGATGACCATGGTGTCGGGGTAGCCGGCGGCGTACACCTTGTCCAGCACGGCCTCCAGCGCCGCCCGGTCCCTGCATTTGAAGACCTTTTCGTTGCCTGGGAAGGGATGCTCCCAGTAGGCCACGCCGTTGGACGGCTTGCAGATGAACGGCGGCCCGAAGGGCAGCTCGAAGTCGTGCCCCATCTCCTTGCGGTAGATGAACGTGTCGGGGTGGACGATGCCGTGTTTGTCGCACAGCTCGTAGAACCGCTCCTTGTGGATGAGGGTGCCGATCATCTTCCCGTCCGCGTACGGGGCGATCACGTTGGGAGGGAAGGCGTTCTTGTGCTCGGCGGCCAGCTTCACATAGCTGTCTCCGCAGGCGACCAGCAGCACGGTCCTGCCGCGGTGGGCATTGGCAAAGTCGGCCACGTTCCGGCAGAAGACCTCCGGGTCCTCGTTCTGCTCGCACGCCCGGTAGTCGATAATGGCGCTGTCATAGGCCGGGCCGGTCGGATATTTTCCATAGCAGGTGGATTTAATCCCGTAAGCCTCGTGGAAGGCCCGGGCCACACTGTACACATTGATGTCGCCCCCGAACAGCAGGGGAAGAAAAGCTGTTTCCATCTTAAAGCGCCTCTTTCCAGAAAAGCTCGTACCAGTTCTCCACCATCGGGGTGAGCACAGCGGTGGGATAGGTGCGCGCAAGATAGTCGCACTCCGCGAGAGACAGCCGCAGCTCCCTGCGCCTGCGCTCCCCGCCGTGGAACAGCGCCGAAAGCTTTGCCTCAAAAACCGTGATATCCATCATTCGTATGTTCCCCACTTTTCTCTCTTTTCAAAAGGTCATCCCGCGGCACGCTGGACATGGAGCACGCCGGCGATCTGGTTGAGTTTGTTCATGACGTCCACGAGCTCGCTCACGTCGCGCACCTCCAGGACCAGGCTGATCTTGGCGTGGCCGTCGGGCAGCGACTGTGCGGAGAGCGAGGTCACCCGCACCTTGGCGGCGGACAGGATGGTGGCCAGATCCAGCGTGAGGCCGCTCCTGTCCTTGGCGGAGATGTCGAGGGCGGTCTTGTAGACGGCCGTTTCGCCGCCGTCCCACGCCACCTCCACCCAGCGTCCCTCCTCCTCGGGCTTGCGCCGGGCGGGGTCCGCGTTGGGGCAGTCGGCCCGGTGGACCGAAACGCCGTAGCCGCGGGTGATGAATCCCACCACCGCGTCCCCCGGCACGGGGGTCCAGCATTTGGCGAATTTCACCAGACAGCCGGACATCCCCTCCACGATGATGCCCGAGTCGGAGTGGCGCGGCAGGTTTTTCAGCACGGCCGTCACCTGCTGCGCCTGGGCCGGCACCACCACCTGCTC
The DNA here is from genome assembly GCA_964627025.1 of uncultured Oscillospiraceae bacterium. Classification (GTDB taxonomy): domain Bacteria; phylum Bacillota; class Clostridia; order Oscillospirales; family Oscillospiraceae; genus JAEWRY01. The sequence goes on from CAZVHV010000028.1 coordinate 12,488, forward strand.
GGTCGCGGCGCGCTCGGCGGCGGCCCGCTCGGCCTGGATGCGGCCCAGGCGGGCCAGCTCC
>CAZVHV010000029.1:0-12505 GCA_964627025.1 uncultured Oscillospiraceae bacterium
CGGAGGTTCTTCATTGCTGATATCATCGGCGTCCGGTTTAAAGACGGAGGCAAGCAATATTATTTCGACCCGCAGGGGATTTCCGTATCGCCGGGTCAGGGGGTCATCCTCGACACTTCGCGCGGCACGGAATACGGCGAGTGCGTCCGGGGCAACACCGTGATCCCCGACGAGAATCTTGTGGCCCCGCTGCGCCCCGTGCTGCGCCTCGCCACCGCCGAGGATAAACAGACGGTGAAAAAAAACCGGGAGCGCGAAACGCGCGCCTTCCGGGTCTGCCAGCAGAAAATCGAGGAACACGGACTGGATATGAAGCTGGTGGAAGTGGAATACAACTTCGAGGGAAACAAGGTTTTATTTTTCTTCACCTCCGAGGGGCGGGTCGATTTCCGCGCTCTGGTGAAGGACCTGGCGGCGATCTTCCATACCCGCATCGAGCTGCGGCAGATCGGCGTGCGCGACGAGGCCAAAATGCTGGGCGGCCTCGGCATCTGCGGAAAGCCCTTTTGCTGCTCCACCTTTCTGGAGGAGTTCCAGCCCGTTTCCATCAAGATGGCCAAGACGCAGAACCTCTCCCTCAACCCCACGAAAATTTCCGGCACCTGCGGCCGGCTCATGTGCTGCCTGAAGTACGAGCAGGAGGCTTATGAGGACGCGGTGAAGCGCTGCCCCAGGCAGGAGTCCTTTGTGGAAACACCGGACGGGGTCGGAACCGTCACCGGCGTCAACCTCCTGCGCGAGCAGGTGAAGGTGCGGCTGGAGGAATCCGCCGACGCCCCGAAATGCTACCACTGCTCCGAGATCTGCGTGGTGCGCAGCGGCAAGGGGAAGCGCCCAGAGGACTATGTCGCCCCGCCGCCGGAGGAGCTGGCCAAGCGCCGCCGGATCACGCCCGAAAAATCCGAGGACACCTCCGACGATCTGCGCATCCCGTTTTCCACAGGCCGTGAAAAGCCGGCCCCCGAGCGGTCCGTCCGCCGCGAAACCCCCGCCGCCCGCACCGACGAGCGCGAAAAGAACAGCCGCCGGGGACGCGGACGGGGAAAGCAGGAGACCGGCCCTCAGGAGCGCGAGCGCACCGAAGCCGCGCCAAAGCCGAGAAAGCCGGAGCCGAAGAGGCCGGAACCCAAAAAGCCCGACCCGAAAAAGCCGGAGCGCCGCGACGCGGCGGGCGGGGAGAAGCCCGCGGCTCCCGTTTCGGCCGAGGCGCCGCAGAACAAAGTGGAGAAGAAGAAGCCCTCCAACCGCCGCCGCCGCTGGCGCTCCAAGCCGAAGCAGGGCGGAAACGAGGCGAAGCCGTCTTAAATCAGAGCAAAGAAAAGCTGCCCGTCGGCCGTGGCCGACGGGCAGCTTTCTGTTTTGTTATGCGTCCTCTTCTTCCACTCTTGTGACGGCGATGGACAGCTCGTCGAGCTGCTTGTCGTCCACCTCGGCCGGGCAGGCGGTCAAAGGCTCCGATGCGTTCTGCACCTTGGGGAAGGCGATGACGTCCCGGATGGAGTCCGCCCCGGTCATCAGCATCACCAGGCGGTCCAGTCCGTAGGCCAGCCCGCCGTGGGGCGGTGCGCCGAACTTGAAGGCGTTGATGAGATGGCCGAAACGCGCCTGCGCGTCCTCCTGGGTGAAGCCCAGGGCCTGGAACACGGTCTCCTGCATCTCGGGCGTGTTGATGCGGATGGAGCCGCCGCCCAGCTCGGTCCCGTTGAGCACGATGTCGTACGCCCGGGCGCGGCAGCCCTTCTTGTCGGACATGAGTTTATCCACATCCTCGTCCATGGGCGCGGTGAACGGGTGATGCTTGGCCACGAAACGGCCCTCTTCCTCGGAATACTCGAACATGGGGAACTCGGTGACCCACAGGAACTGATAATCGTCCTTGCGGGCAAGCCCGAGCCGCTTTGCACACTCGCACCGCAGCGCGCCCAGCGAGGCGAAGACCACCTCGTCGTCGCTGTCGGCCACGATGAGGATGAGGTCGCCCGTCTTTGCCTCGGCCCGCGCCACGATGGCGGCGTTTTCCGCCTCGGTCATGAACTTGCCGAAGGAGGAGGTGACGCCGTCCGCCCCCAGCTTCATCCACGCAAGGCCCTTGGCCCGGTAGGTTTTTACGAATTCCACCAGACCGTCGATTTTTTTCCGCGGGAAGGTCTCCGCGCCGCCGGGCACCGAGATGAGGCGCACCGAGCCGCCGGCGGCCACCGGGCCGGAGAAGACCTGGAAGGAACAGGCTTCCGCGATGTCGCTGATGTTTTTCAGCTCCAGGCCGAAGCGCAGGTCGGGCTTGTCCGAGCCGAAGCGGTCCATGGCCTCCGCGTAGGGCATGCGGCGGAAGGGAGTCTCGATTTCGATGCCCAGCACCTCGCGGAAGACCCGCCGGAGGAAGCCTTCCTGGATGCTCATGACGTCGTCCTCGGTGACAAAGGACATTTCAAGGTCGATCTGTGTAAATTCCGGCTGCCGGTCGGCCCGCAGGTCCTCGTCGCGGAAGCAGCGGGTGATCTGCATGTAGCGGTCGAATCCCGCGAGCATCAGCAGCTGCTTATACTGCTGCGGGGACTGGGGGAGGGCATAGAACTTGCCCGGATGGACGCGGGAGGGTACGAGATAGTCCCGCGCGCCCTCCGGGGTGGATTTGGTGAGCATGGGGGTCTCGATCTCATAAAACCCGTTCTCGTCGAAATAGTCCCGGGCGATCTTGGCGACCTTGTGGCGGGCGGCGATGGTCCGCTGCAGATCGGGCCGCCGCAGGTCGAGATAGCGGTACTTCAGCCGCAGCATATCGTTGACGTCGCTGTTCTCCACGATCTCAAACGGAGGCGTCTCGGCTTTGGCCAGCAAACGCAGCTCGCTGACATAGAGCTCCACGTCGCCGGTGGGCAGGTCTGGATTCTTGGACTCCCGCTCCCGCAGCGTGCCCGTGGCGGCCACGACATATTCGCCGCGCAGCGTGAAGGCCTTGTCGAACACCTCTTTGGGCGTGCCGTCGTCAAAAGCGAGCTGCAGCAGGCCCGTGCGGTCGCGCAGGTCGACAAAGATCAGGCCGCCCAGGTTGCGCTGCCGCTGTACCCAGCCGCAGACCGAAAGGGTCTGTCCGATGTGCTCCATACGCCATGCGCCGCAGTACCCGCTGCGGCGAAAACCCTGTAAATTTTCCATCTCAATCCGTCCTTTTTTCCCGAATGGGCTTTCCTCCGGCCCGTTTTGCCAGCCCGGCCGCGACGCGCGCGATGGCGTCCCCGCCGGAGACCGTGACCTGCTCGCCGGTGACCAGGTCCTTTACCGTCACGGTGCCGGCCGATATCTCGTCCTCGCCCAGGAACATGGCGTAGGGGATGCCGAGCTTATCGGCGTAAGAGAGCTTCTGCTTGAATTTTTTGCGCTCGCAGTGGAGCTGGGTGCGGATACCCGCTTCGCGCAGCGCGGTGGCGAGGGAAATGGCGGGCGCCAGATCGTCGGTCATGGGGAGGATCAGAACGTCGGCCGGCGCCGTGATCAGATCGTCGTTCAGATACCCCTGCTCGCCCAGAACATAGAACAAACGGGTCAGACCGATGGAGATTCCCACGCCGGGGAGCTGCTTGTCGGTGTAATACGACCCCAGGTTGTCGTATCTGCCGCCCGAGCAGATGGAGCCGATCTCTGGGTGGTCGGTCATGGTGGTCTCGTAGACGGTGCCGGTGTAGTAATCCAGGCCGCGCGCGATGGTGAGGTCCACCGTGAAATGATCGTCCGGCACCCCGAAGGCGGACATGTAGCGGACCACCGTGGCAAGCTCCTCCAGGCCGAGGTCGAGCAGCTCGTTCTGTCCCCGGAAGGGGGCGAGGGCCGCCAGCGGCTCGTCCGACCGCAGCACGGACAGCAGCTGCTCCGCGGCAGCCGGGGGAACGGAAAACTCGTCGGTCAGGATGGCGGTTACCTTTTCCGGGCCGATCTTATCCAGCTTGTCCACCGTGCGCAGGACGTCGCCCGCCTGCGCGCGCAGGCCGAGCAGATCGAACAGGCCGTTGAGGACCTTGCGGTTGTTCACGCGGATCTTGAAGCGCTCGAGCCCGAGGGCGGTGAAGGTCTTATAGATGATAGACGGGATCTCGGCCTCGTTGATGATGTCCAGCGCCCCGTCGCCGATGACGTCGATATCCGCCTGGTAAAATTCCCGGAAGCGGCCCCGCTGGGCCCGTTCCCCGCGATAGACCTTGCCGATCTGGAAGCGGCGGAAGGGGAAGGAGAGCTGACCGTAGTTCAGGGCCACGTACTTTGCCAGGGGCACCGTCAGGTCGAAGCGGAGGGACAGGTCGCTGTCGCCCTTGGTGAACCGGTAGATCTGCTTTTCGGTCTCCCCGCCGCCCTTGGCCAGAAGCACCTCGGACGCCTCGATGAGCGGGGTGTCCAGCGGGGTGAAGCCGTAGAGGGCATACGTCTCCCGCAGGGTGGCCATCATCCGCTCGAGCTGCACCTGCCGCGCGGGAAGCAGCTCCATGAAGCCGGAGAGGGTGCGGGGCTTGATTCGTTCCATAAAAATGGACTCCTTTCAAAGAAATGCGCTTCCGCCCCGGCGCACGGGACGAAAGCGCATGGTTTTGCCGGTTCCGTCACACGGTGAGCGGCTTGGTCTTGGGGCTGATGATGTCGCGCCAGTCCAGATCGCCCCGTGCCAGACCGTGGATCAGCATCTCCGCCGTCGCCACGTTGGTGGCGAAGGGGATGTTGTACTGGTCGCACAGGCGGGTGATATAGTTCAGATCGGCATCCAGATCGTTGGACTGGGGGTCGGAGAAAAACAGGACCATGTCGATCTCGTTATAGGCGATGCGCGCGCCGATCTGCTGGCTGCCGCCGTGGGCATGAGAAAGGAAAAGGCTCACCGGAAGGCCCGTCGCCTCGGCGACCAGCTTGCCCGTCGTGCTGGTGGCGCATATGGTGTGCTTGGACAGGATGCCGCAGTACGCGATGCAAAACTGTACCATCAGTTCCTTTTTCCGGTCGTGGCTCATCAGTGCGATATTCAACCCGTTTCACCTCTCTGTTATCGTATCTTCATCAGGGGGACCTTCTGTCCCGTCAGCCGTTTGGCAATATGCAGATAAGCGACCGCCGCCCCCCTGTGGCTGCTGAGGATGAGGGGCTGGCCAAGATTGGCCGCCAGCATGACACGGGGATCCTCGGGCACTACGCCCAGCAGGGGCAGACCCGCGGCATCCATCGCGTCGTCGATGGTGGCATGGAGCTTGCGCAGCAGCTTCGGCTGCACCCGGTTCATCACCAGTTGGATCCGGGTCAGGTAACGCTGCAGCTCGCTCACGGTGCGCTGCGCATCGCGCAGGGCGGAGGAATCGGTGGTGGAGACCACCACGGCGCGGTCGGCGCCGCAGGCGGCCAGGCGGAAGCCCGGGCCGAGTCCCGCGGGGGAATCCAAAAGGATATAGTCATACTCCGCCCGCGCTTCCCGCAGCAGGAGCTGCATGGAGCGCTCGTCCGGCTCCGGGTAGGGAAGGGAGAGGGGGGCGGTAAGCAGGAAGAGACCGGGAATGGCAGGATGCGCCGCAGCGGCGCGCCGCAGCGAACACCGTCCGTACAGCACATCGGTGAAATCCATAAGCGCCCGGTCGGTCATCCCCAGCGAGATGTCCAGATTGCGCAGGCCGATGTCCATGTCGATACACAGGACGCGGTGACCCAGCGCCGCCAGACAGGAGGCAAGCCCGCCGGTGAGCGAGGTCTTGCCGGTTCCGCCCTTACCGGAGGTGACAACGATTACGGTACCCATAGCGTTCCTCCAAGTACATACATTCATACAATATCACAAGTATCGGGAGTGTTCAATGATTTCCTGTACAAAAACGGGAAAAATCTGAAGGGCCCTAAAGCGGCGCCTTCTGTATTTTCGCCCAGCGCCGGGGATACCCCTTCGGCGTCGGAGAAGACTTTTCCACCAGGATCACCCGGTGGACGATCCCGGTGTGAGGGATCGTGTAGTCGAAGGGGGCGAGCAGCCTGCCGCCCAGGAGCCGGACGGCGTTTTCGGCCTCGGAGACCTCGGGGCCGCAGTCGGTCGACTTCATGGCGAGGAAGCGTCCGCCCGGCTTGAGGAAGGGGAGACAGAGCTCGGCGAGCAGGCGCAGCGGCGCCACCGCCCGCGAGGTGACCAGATCGAAGGAGTCGCGGTATCCCGCCGCAAGGCCCTGTTCCTCCGCGCGGGCGTGGAGGCAGGTGACCCCATCCAGTCCCAGGTCATTGCAGACCGACGCCAGCCAGTCCACCCGCTTGCCCAGACTGTCCAGCAGGGTGAGGGAGACCGAAGGCTCCAGGATCCGGAGCACAAGGCCGGGGAACCCCGCCCCGGTGCCCACGTCGATCACGCGTTTGCCGCGAAAATCCGCAGCCTTCAAAAGAGCCGCGGAATCCAGGAAATGCAGGGCCGCCACGTCCTCGGGCTCCGTGATGGCGGTGAGGTTCATCACCTTGTTGCGCTCGAGCAGAAGCCCGGCGTAGCGCTCCAGCGCCTCGACCGCGCCGTTCGGGGGGACGAGGTCCAGTTCCGCCAGACCGGCGGTCAGCAGCTCTCTCATCGCTTTGCCAGCAGGTCGCGGATCTCGGTGAGCAGAACCACTTCCGCGGAAGGCGCGGGCGGCGCCGGAGGGGCGCTTTCCGCTTTCCTGCGCAGCCGGTTGACCCCTTTTACCATCAGAAAGATCACGAAGGAAAGGATCAGGAAGTTGAGAACGGTCTGGATGAACACGCCGATGTTGATGACCGCCGACCCGACCGGAATGACCAGCGCGGAAAAGGTGTCGGCGCCGATGAACAGGCCCACCACCGGCATGATGATATCCTTGACCAGCGAGGAGGTGATGCCGGAAAACGCGCCGCCGATGATCACGCCGACCGCGAGGTCCATGACGTTGCCCTTAAGCGCAAATTGTTTGAACTCCGCCAGAAAGCTTTTTTTCTCAGACATGTCGAACCCTCCTTCGTTTATCGGATGATCTCCAGTCCGCCCAGGTACTTCCGCAGCACCTCGGGGACCACGACCGAGCCGTCCTTCCGCTGGTTCTGCTCCACCATCGCGGGGAAGATGCGGCTGGTGGCCAGCCCAGAGCCGTTGAGGGTGTGGCAGAACTCCGGCCGGCCGGTCTCCTCGCGGCGGAAGCGGATGTTGCCCCGGCGCGCCTGATAGTCCCGCGCGTTGGAGACCGAGGAGACCTCCTTATAGCCGTTCATGGAGGGGATCTGGATCTCGATGTCATAGGTGCGCGCCATGGAGGCCGAGCAGTCGCCCGCCGCCAGCTTGACGGTGCGGAAGTGGAAGCCCAGCCCCTTCACCAGCACCTCGGCCTTACCCACCAGCTCCTCGAAGGCGGCGTCCGAGTCCTCCGGGCGGGTGTACTGCACCATCTCCACCTTATTGAACTGATGTCCGCGCACCATGCCGCGCTCGTCGGCCCGGTGGCTGCCGGCCTCTCTGCGGAAGCAGGGGGTGTAGGCGATATATTTGCGGGGCAGGTCGCTCTCGGCGAGGATTTCGTCCCGGTGCAGGCTCACGAGCGCCGTTTCGGCGGTGGGGAGCATGAAGTGCATCCGGTCGTCGGTGGGGTTCTCGATCTTATAGACCTCGTCGGCGAATTTGGGGAACTGCCCCGCCGTCTCCCCGCACTGATATTCCAGCATGTGCGGCAGCAGGATGAGCTCGTAGCCGTCGGCGAGATGGGTGTCGATGAAATAGTTCAGCAGCGCCCATTCCAGGCGGGCGCCAAGCCCGCGGTACACCCAGAAGCCGGAACCGGCCAGCTTGACCCCTCGCGGATAGTCGATAAGGCCCAGGCTGGTGCAGAGGTCCACATGATGCTGGGGCTCGAAATCAAACTGGTGCGGCTCGCCGTAGTAGCGCAGCGGTTCGTTGTTCTCCTTGCCGCCCGGCTTCAGGTCCCCGTCGGGAAGGTTGGGGAGGGAGAGCATCAGGGTGCGGTACTCGGCCTCGATGTCCCGCAGCTTCTCGTCGTTTGCGGCGATGGTGCTTTTCAGCTGGGACATTTTTTCAAAGACGGGCGCGGTGTCTTCCCCGGCCTTTTTCATCTGCGGGATGGATTTGGAGACCTTGTTCTGCTCCGCCTTCAGCTGTTCGTTGGAAAAGATCATGTCCCGGCGCTGCTTGTCCAGCTCCAGGATGCGGTCGATCTCGGCGTCGCAGGGCACTTCCTTGGCGCGCAGGCCGTCCTTGACCCTGTCGGGGTTTTCCTTAATGATTTTAATATCCAGCATAATGATGTCACCTCATAGCAATGGTTGTTTCACGTGAAACAATTCAGGAAAGAGCCTTGAGTATGGCCGCGTAGTCCGCGGCGGGCGAGGGTTTGTCCGCGACGGCGCTCTCGGTGGGGAGGAAGGTGTCGAGGCCGGCCGCCTGGAACTGCGCGATCAGCGTCCGCGCAGACTTGTAATACTTCGTGGCGTAGAGGGTCTGGATCTGGCGGAGCCAGTCCACGGCCTGCGCCTCTTTCTCCTTGCGGGAAAGGGAGTCGGTCATGGTGCTGAGGGTGCCGCTCTGCTCCTGGATGGTGCCCTCCAAAACCTTGTTGCGTCCCTCCAGATCGGTCACCTGCGCCTGCAGGGCTTCCTTTTCCGCCTGGAGGTTGTCGAGCGACTGCATGGCTGTGACCGATTCCTTCAGGCCGCTGATCACCTGCTCGTTGCTGCGCTGCTGCATGAAGTAGGAGAGAAGCAGCAGGAGAAAGGCCGCGGCGAAAAGGATGGTGATATAGCCCAGGACCGACACCCGCATGTGCGGCTTGGCCCGGTCGGCCTCCTGCTGAAGATGCGTAAGATCCTGCTTGTCCTGTTCCGCGCTCATAAAGCGTCACCCTTTCCGTCCCGATTGGAATCCAGAGCGTTCAGCAGGAGCTCCAAATCGCTTTCATCGTAGTATTCCAGCTCAATCCGTCCCTTCTTCCTGCCCTGCAGGATTTTTACCTTGCGGCTGTAGCGGCTGGAGAGCTCCTTCTCCAGCTCCTTTAAATAAAGGGGGAGGGATTCCAGGCCGTTTTTTGCGCGGGCCGATTCTTTCTGCGGCTGCTGCAGCCGTTTCACCAAAGTCTCCAGCTGGCGCACCGAAAGACCCTCGCGCACCGCCTCCTGCGCGATCTGCTTCTGCAGCATCGCCGGCAGGGGGAGCAGGGCCCGCGCGTGCCCGGCCGAGAGGGAGCCGTTCTCCACAAGCGAAGAGACTTCTTCGGGGAGGGAAAGCAGCCGCAGCGCGTTGGCCACGGCGGGGCGGGATTTGCCGACCCGTTGCGCCGCCTCCTCCTGGGTCAGGCCGTATTCGTCCATGAGGGTGCGGTAGCCCGCCGCTTCCTCCATGGCGTTCAGGTCCTCCCGCTGGAGGTTTTCGATCAGGCCGAGCTCCATCACCTTGCGGTCGTCCGCTTCCATGATGATGGCCGGGACCTCCGAAAGGCCCGCCTGCTTGGCCGCCCTCCAGCGGCGCTCGCCGGCGATGATCTGGTAGTAGCCCGACGCCAGCAGCCGGACGGTGAGCGGCTGTATGATGCCGTGCGTGCGGATGGACTCGGCCAGATCGGCCAGCGACTCCTCATCAAAGCGCTTCCGGGGCTGCTTGAGCCCCGGCTGTACCTGCGAGATGGGCAGCATGACCGAGCCGCTTTTCTGCGTCTGCAGGGCGGCGTCTCCCAGGAGGGCACCCAGGCCCTTGCCCAGGCCTTTGTTCAGGCTGCGTCCGGACGCCATACTACACCTTCCTTTCTCTGGAAATCAGATTCTTTTCCAGCAGTTCCTCCGCCAGCATTTTATAGGCCTCCGCGCCCCGGGAGTAGGGGTCGTAGGCCATCACCGGCTTCCCGTGGCTCGGGGCCTCGGAGAGGCGGACGTTGCGGGGGATGACACTGGCATACACCTTGCCGGGAAAATGGCGCTTGACCTCCTCGGAGACCTGCAGGGAGAGGTTGGTGCGCCCGTCGAACATGGTGAGCAGCACGCCTTCCAGGTCAAGCGAGGGGTTGAGCGAGCGCTTGACGATGCGGATGGTGGACAAAAGATCGGAGAGCCCCTCCAGCGCGTAGTATTCGCACTGGACGGGCACCAAAACGGTCTCGGCCGCGCACAGCCCGTTGAGCGTGAGCAGCTCCAGGGAGGGCGGGCAGTCGATCAGAATGTAATCGTATTCCGCGCTCAGGCTCCCGAGCGCGTTCCGGAGAAGATATTCCCGGCTGTTCATGCCGATCATTTCCACCGTGGCCCCGGCCAGGGCCTTATTGGCGGGGATCACATCGCTGTAAGGCGTGGGCACGACCGCTCTGCGGCAGTCGGCGCCGTTGATCAGCACCTCATAAATGGTAGGGGAGACGGCAGTCTTGTCCACCCCGAAGCCAGAAGTGGCGTTGCCCTGGGGGTCGAAGTCGCACACCAGGACCCGAACGCCGGCGGCCCTGAGGGCGGCCGCGAGATTGACGCAGGTCGTGGTCTTGCCGACCCCGCCCTTTTGATTGACAATGGCAATGGTCTTGGCCATAGCGCACCCGCCTTTTTCCGTTTCTGCGCGTTATCTGCAGTGCATCCTATTATACGCACTTTACAAAGACTTTTCAACCTTTTTGCCCAAAAGAAAAAAACGCCGGGATGTTTCACGTGAAACATCCCGGCTGAACGAAGGGGCGGGGTTCTACTTAGGGATGCGGATGGTGAGCAGGATGGCGTCGTTGGTATCCTGTCGGCCGCACTGCGCGTCCACCCCGGCCGACTGCATGAGGGAAAGGCCGCGGGTGACGGTGTTGAGGAAAAGCCGCACGTCCCGGATCAGGTAGGTGGGCTTGTTGGAAGAGAGGGATTTGTCCGCCAGAGGGGTGAGAAGACCGGCGACGTACTCCTCGGTCTTCGCCACGGTCAGCTGATGGCGGATGATGTAATTGGCGGCACGCAGCTGGGCGGCGTCATCCTCCAGCCGCAGGAGCGCGCGGGCGTGCCGTTCTGTCAATCCGTTGCGCCGCAACAGTTCCAGGACCTGCGGCGCAAGCCGGAGCAGGCGCAGCTTGTTGGCGACGGCGGACTGGGATTTCCCGATTTTGCGGGCGGCCTCCTCCTGGGAGAGGTGATAGGTGGAGATCAGCCGGGTGAGCGCCTCGGCCTCCTCCACAAAGTCCAGGTTCTGCCGCTGCAGGTTTTCCACAAGGGCCAGAAGGGACGAACCCCGGGTGTCCACCTCCACCACGATGCACGGGACCTCGTTGAGGCCCGCCAGCCCCGCGGCCCGCAGCCGGCGCTCGCCCGAGATAAGCTCATAGCCGGTCGCGGACCTGCGCACGGAGAGGGGCTGCAGGATCCCGTGTTCCCGGATGCTGGCGGCCAGCTCGGTCAGCCCCTCGGTGGCAAAGTACCGGCGCGGCTGGCTCGGATTGGGACGAATAGAAGAAACAGGAAGGTAAAGGATCCGGTTGCTTTCGAACAGCCCCTTTTTATGGATCAGCGCCACACGGCATGCCTCCTTTGTACAAGAATGCCATATTATTAACCATATTTTACCACACGACGACGCAAAGCAACGGGAAGGCGGTCGAGGAAGAACCTTTTTCTTTGGAATTGTCAATTCTCTTCCCCTCTGATACAATAAACAGCGACAGAGACCGGAAAAAACCGTCGGGAAACGGAGCCGTTTTAGGGGGGTATTTTCATGAAAACACGAATCCTTGCCGTGCTGCTTGCCGGTATTTTGCTCTGGCTGCCTGTGGACGCCTCCGCCGACGCAGGCTACTCCGACGTGCCGCCGGGGCACTGGGCCGCTTCGGTCATTGACAAGGCGGGGGAGTACGGCCTCATGCAGGGCTACGGCGGCGGCGTGTTCGGGCTGGGAGAGAGCCTGACCCGGGCGTCCTTCGTCACCATGCTGGGCCGGATGTTCGGCTGGCAGGCGCGCACGCCGGCGGCGCCGTCGTTTTCCGACTGCGCCCCGGGCAGCTGGTACTATTCCGCGGTGGAGACCGCCCTGACCGAGGGCGTGGTGAAGGCGGCGGCGAAATTCCGCCCGAACGACCCGATTACCCGCGGGGAGATGGCGGTGATGCTGGTCCGGGCGCTGGGGTATGAGACCCTGACCGACACGGCGGCCGCGCTCGGACAGCCCTTCGCCGACGTGACCGCGAACGCGGGGTACATCAATCTGGCGTACGACATCGGGATGACCAACGGTGTTTTGACGGGGGACGGGACGCGCGTCTTTCTGCCCGGCGCCTCCGCGAAACGGGAGGAGGCGGCCGCCATGCTGGTGCGGGTGTACGAGCGCTATACCGCAAAGCTCGGGTGGCTCCACGGGTTCTATGCCTTATCCTCCTACAGCCAGATCGGCCTGACCGCCAGGATGGACGGCGTCTCGGTCGGCTGGGCGCGGATCTCGGTGGACCCGGAGACCGGGCCGTGGCTGAATTCGACCGGCGCCGGCGGCAACGAGTGGGTCAAGCCCGACCAGGCCGAGCTGGCCACCGACTATTTCCGGGGGAACGGTACC
>CAZVHV010000030.1:0-12325 GCA_964627025.1 uncultured Oscillospiraceae bacterium
TCCGCTTCCCCAAGCTGATCCCGCAGGTCAGCCCCACCGTCGCCCCGATGGAGCTGGCCGCCATCCTCGCGCGGCGCGAGGCGGCCGCGGCCACCGGGCTGCCGCCCGAACAGATCGGCGTCTTCTCCATCGTCCCCTGCTCGGCCAAGGTGACGGCGGCCTACGCGCCCGACCGGCTGCAGAAGCCCGTGCTGGACGGCGCCTTCTCCATCCGGGACATCTACCTGAAACTCCTCTCCCCCATGAAGGAAGTGACCGACCCCGCCCCCCTCTCGTCGGCCGGCGCCGCGGGCGTGGGCTGGGCCTGCTGCGGCGGGGAGAGCGCGGCCGGGCCGGACGCGCGCCACGTGGCGGTGGACGGCATCGAGAACGTCATCCGCATGCTGGAGGAGCTGGAGGACGGGCGGCTGCCCGAGGTCGACTTCATCGAGCTGGCCACCTGCGTGCAGGGCTGCGTGGGCGGCTGCTTCACGGTGGAAAACCCCTACGTCGCCCAGATGCGCATCAAAAACCTGATGAAGGAGCTCCCCCCCGCCCGCAGCGGGGACTGGGAGAGCGAGCAGGCCGCCGGCTCGGCGCACACCGACCGGCCCCTGGAGTACGATCCGGTCTTCGTGCTGGACGAGGACCGGGGCGCGGCCATGGAAAAGCTCAAGCGCATCGAGGATCTCACGAGCCGCCTGCCCGGGCTGAACTGCGGCTCCTGCGGCGCCCCCTCCTGCCACGCCTTCGCCGAGGACGTGGTGCTGGGCCGCGCCGACCAGACCGACTGCATCTTCAAGGTCCGGGAGCGGATGCAGCACATGGCGGACGGCGGCAGCGCCGACGCCGACGAGTACCTCCCGGCGCCCTTCCGCCGCCGCACGAGCCCGGCGGAGCACAAATAAGGAGGCGCGGCCATGACGGTAAAAGAACTGACCGACCGGTACCTGCTCACCCCCTTCGCCCTGCCCTGCCCCGACGCCCAGGTCACGGGCGGCTACGCCGGCGACCTGCTCTCCTGGGTCATGGGGGGCGCGCGCCAGGGAGACGCCTGGCTCACCATCATGTCCAACGCCAACGTGGCGGCCGTGGCCCTGCTCACCGACGCGGCCTGCGTGATCCTCACCGAGGGCGTGGCCCCGGACGCCGCCCTGCTGGAGCGGGCGCGGGAGCAGGGCATCAACCTGCTGGGCAGCCGGAAGAGCACCTTTGCTCTGGCGGCGGAGCTGGGGGCACCATCCTGAACCGGGAACGGGGGGACAACCTGTGAAGCTTTACTACGACCTGCATCTGCATTCCTGCCTGTCCCCCTGCGCGGACGAGGACATGACCCCCGCCAACCTCGCCGCCATGTGCGCCCTGGCGGGCCTGCAGGTGGCGGCCCTCACCGACCACAACACGACGGGGAACTGCGCGGCCTTCTGCCGCGCGGCCGCCCGCCACGGGCTGCTGGCCCTGCCGGGCATGGAGCTCACCACCGCCGAGGAGATCCATGTGATCTGCATCCTGCCCGACCTCGACGCCGCCGCCTCCTTCGGCGCGATGGTCTACGGCCGCCTGCCCCCCATCGCCAACGACCGGCGGGTCTTCGGCGCCCAGCGCTATATGGACAGCGAGGACGGGGTGCTGGGCGAGGAGCCGCGGCTGCTCTCCACCGCCACCGGCATCGCCATCCACGAGGCCGCCGCGCTGACGGCCGCCTACGGCGGGGTGGCCTGGCCCGCCCACATCGACCGCCCCTCCTTCTCGCTGCTGTCCAACCTCGGCTTCTGGGACGACACCCTGGGCTTTTCCATGGCCGAGTGCTCCCGCGGCTGCCCCCCGGGGTTCCGGGCCGGGCACCCGGACCTCGCCGGGGTGCCCTTCCTCACCGGCTCGGACGCCCACGCCCTCGACCAGGTCTACATCGCGTCGAGCAGCATGGAGGTCGCCGAGGCCACGCCCGCCGCGGTGATGGACTGGCTGAGGAGAGGAAGTCCGTCCTGACACAGTAAAATCAGTAAAATTATGGAGTTCCGGGACGTAAAAAATATTCAAAAAACCCTCTTGCTTTTTCCTATTTTTAAGGTAGAATGAGATGATATGTTTCATTATTTACAAAAATTAGGCGAAAGCGCGGCGTGAAAACGCCGGAATCCCAGCTTTGACAGAGACCTGTCCATACGAAATTCAGAACGAATTACCACTCACAGGGAGGAAGAAGAAATGCCAAACTGCAAAACCGTTGTACCCTACAACGGAACGAAGGAACAGGAGGAGCGCCTTCAGGAGGTCATCGCGCAGCACAGAGGCAAGGCCGGCGCTACCATGCCGGTCCTTCAGGCGGCGCAGGAGATCTTCGGCTATCTGCCCGAAGAGGTTCAGATCATGATCGCGGAAGGGCTGGACATCCCGCTCTCCGAAATTTACGGCGTCGCCACCTTTTACGCACAGTTCACCCTCAACCCCAAGGGAAAATACCAGGTCAGCCTCTGCATGGGCACCGCCTGCTACGTCAAGGGCTCGGCCGACGTGCTGGCGGCCATCGAGAAGAAGCTGGGCATCAAGACCGGCGCCATCACGCCCGACGGCAAATTCTCGCTGGACGCCTGCCGCTGCATCGGCGCCTGCGGCCTGGCCCCGGTCATGATGATCAACGAGGACGTTTACGGCCGCCTGACCCCGGACCAGATCGGCGGCATTCTGGACAAATACAAGGAATGAAAGACATCTCCCTTCACATCCTGGATATTGCGCAGAATTCCATCGCCGCGGGGGCGGACACGCTGACCCTGGATCTGAAGGAGCGGGACGGCCTGCTCACCGTCGTCTGCACCGACAACGGGAGGGGGATGGCGCCCGATTTTCTGGCCGAGGTGACCGACCCGTTCCGCACCACCCGCACCACGCGCAAGGTCGGCCTCGGCCTTCCGCTGCTGCGTCTCGCGGCCGAACAGACCGGCGGCTCCCTCGCCGTGGAGAGCCGGGAGGGCGAGGGGACCCGCGTCACCGCGGTCTTCCGCACCGGGCACATCGACTGTCCGCCCCTCGAGGGCATGGCCGACACGGTGTCCCTGCTGGTGCAGGGCGCGCCCGGCATGCGCCTGGTCTACACCCGCGCCACGCCGGCGGGGGCGCTCGCCTTCGACACCGAGGAGGTCCGCGCCGTGCTCGGCCCCGACATCTCGCTCGCCGAGCCCGAGGTGGCGCTCTGGATCCGGGCATATATCCGGGACCTGGAGGACGCGCTGCACCCGCAGCCAGACAGCCAATGATTTGAATTTGTGAAATGCATGGAGGAGTTGAAGCCATGAAGAGCTTGGAAGAACTGAAGGCCATCCGCGAGCGGATGCAGGCGCAGATGGGCATCCGGCACAACGACGCCGACCACATCCGCGTGGTCGTGGGGATGGCCACCTGTGGGATCGCTGCGGGCGCGCGCCCGGTGCTCGCCGCTTTCCTGGAGGAAGTGAGCAAGCGCAACCTGAAAAATATTACCGTGAGCCAGACCGGCTGCGTCGGGGTCTGCCAGATGGAGCCCATCGTGGAGGTCTATGTCCCGGGCGAGGAGAAGGTCACCTATGTGAAGATGTCCCCCGACAAGGTGCCCTCCATCGTCAGCGAACATCTGGTCAACCATCACGTCGTCGCCGATTACACCATCGGCGCTGAAAAGGACTAAGGGGAGGCTGCCGTTATGAATTATGTCCGCTCCGACATCCTTGTCTGCGCCGGCACCGGCTGCACCTCCTCCGAAAGCCCCAAGGTCATCGCGGCCTTTGAGCGCGAGCTGGCGGCCCAGGGGATGGAGAAGGAGGCCCGGGTGATCAAAACGGGCTGCTTCGGCCTGTGCGCCATGGGCCCCATCGTCATGATCTATCCGGAGGGCGCCTGCTACACCAAGGTCACCGCCGAGGATGTGAAGGAGATCGTCTCCGAGCACATCGTCAAGGGCCGCATCGTGCAGCGCCTGCTCCACGTGGAGGGCGAGGAGGCCGGCACCGTCACCTCCCTCACCGACACCCAGTTCTATAAAAAGCAGACCCGCATCGCCCTGCGCAACTGCGGTGTCATCGACCCCGAGAATATCGACGAGTATATCGCCATGGGCGGCTATACCGCGCTGGGCCGCGCTCTGACCGAGCAGACCCCCCAGCAGGTGATCGACATCATCAAGAAAAGCGGCATCCGCGGCAGAGGCGGCGCCGGCTTCCCCTCCGGCCTGAAGTGGCAGTTCACCGCCGACGCGGTGAGCGAGGACGGGGTCAAGTACGTGGCCTGCAACGCCGACGAGGGCGACCCCGGCGCCTTCATGGACCGCTCGGTGCTCGAGGGCGACCCCCACGCGGTGCTCGAGGCCATGGCCATCGCCGGCTACGCCATCGGCGCGAAGCAGGGCTATATCTATATCCGCGCCGAGTACCCCATCGCCGTCAAGCGCCTGGAGATCGCCATCAAGCAGGCGCGGGAATACGGCCTGCTGGGCGAGCACATCTTCGGCACCGATTTCTCCTTCGACATCGAGCTGCGCCTCGGCGCCGGCGCCTTCGTCTGCGGCGAGGAGACCGCCCTCATGATCTCCATCGAGGGCAAGCGCGGCGAGCCCCGGCCCCGTCCGCCGTTCCCCGCGGTCAAGGGCCTGTTCCAGCGCCCCACCCTGCTCAACAACGTGGAGACCTACGCCAACATCACCTGGATCCTGAACAACGGCGCCGAGGCCTTCGCCGCCATCGGCACCCCCAAGTCCACCGGCACCAAGGTCTTCGCCCTGGGCGGCAAGATCACCAACACCGGCCTGGTGGAGATCCCGATGGGCACCACCCTGCGCACCATCGTGGAGGAGATCGGCGGCGGCGTGCCCAACGGCAAGAAGTTCAAGGCCGCCCAGACCGGCGGCCCCTCCGGCGGCTGCATCCCCGCCGAGCTGATCGACACCCCCATCGACTACGATTCGCTGACGGCCATCGGCTCCATGATGGGCTCGGGCGGCCTCATCATCATGGATGAGGACAACTGCATGGTGGACATCGCGAAGTTCTTCCTGGACTTCATCATCGACGAGAGCTGCGGCAAGTGCACCCCCT
Organism: uncultured Oscillospiraceae bacterium; assembly: GCA_964627025.1. Taxonomy (GTDB): domain Bacteria; phylum Bacillota; class Clostridia; order Oscillospirales; family Oscillospiraceae; genus JAEWRY01. The sequence goes on from CAZVHV010000030.1 coordinate 5,046, forward strand.
GCCGCATCGGCACCAAGCGCCTCCACGAGCTGCTCACCAAGATCACCGAGGGCAACGGCACCCTGGAGGACCTGGACACCATCGAGGAGCTTTGCAACCACCTCAAGAGCAGCGCCCTGTGCGCCCTCGGCCAGTCCGCGCCCAACCCCGTGCTCTCCACCCTCACCCGGTTCCGGGACGAGTATCTCGCCCACGTGGTGGATAAGCGCTGCCCCGCCGGCGTGTGCAAGAGCCTGATCCATTACACCATCGACCCCGCCAAGTGCAAGGGCTGCACCCTGTGCGCCAAGAACTGCCCGACGGGGGCCATTACGGGCGCCGTCCGCGCGGTGCACGTCATCGACGACAGCAAGTGCATCAAGTGCGGCACCTGCATGGACTACTGCCGCTTCGGCGCGATCGTCAGAAGCTGAGGAGGGAGACGACCATGAACATGATTCATCTGAAAATCAACGGGATCGACGCGACGGTGCCCGAGGGAACGACCGTTCTGGAGGCCGCCCGCAGCGTGGGGATCCGCATCCCCTCCCTCTGCTTTCTGAAAGACATCAACGAGATCGGCGCCTGCCGCATCTGCGTGGTGGAGGTCAAGGGCGCCCGCAGCCTGGTGGCCTCCTGCGTCTACCCCGTCAACGAGGGCATGGAGGTGGAGACCAACACCGAGGCGGTGCGCCACTCCCGCCGGCTCACCCTGGAGCTGATCCTCTCCAACCACCGGATGGAGTGCCTCACCTGCGCCCGCAGCGGGAACTGCGAGCTCCAGCAGCTCGCCGTGGAGTTCGGCATCGACGCCGTGCGCTACGCCAACGACAAGCTCCCCCCGCAGATCGAGGATTCCGCGCCCCACCTGGTGCGCGACAACTCCAAGTGCATCCTCTGCCGCCGCTGCACCGCCGTCTGCCGCACCTCCCAGGAGGTCGGCGTCATCGGCCCCAACGAGCGCGGCTTCAACACCCACATCGGCTGCGCCTTCGACCGCGACCTGAGCGAGGTGGACTGCGTCTCCTGCGGCCAGTGCATCGTGGCCTGCCCGACGGGCGCCCTGTATGAGAAGGACGACACCGACAAGGTCTGGGCCGCCCTCAACGACCCCACCAAGCACGTGGTGGTCGGCCCCGCCCCCGCCGTCCGCGTCACCCTGGGCGAGTGCTTCGGCCTGCCCATCGGCACCAACGTGGAGGGCAAAATGGTCACGGCGCTGCGCCGCCTGGGCTTCGACAAGGTGTTCGACGTGGACACCGCCGCCGACATCACTATCATGGAGGAGGGCACCGAGTTCCTCCACCGCCTGCAGAGCGGCGGCACCCTGCCCCTCATCACCTCCTGCTCCCCCGGCTGGATCCGCTACTGCGAGCAGCACGCCCCCGACCTCATCCCCAACCTCTCCACCTGCAAGTCCCCCCAGCAGATGTTCGGCTCGCTGGTGAAGAGCTATTACGCCGAAAAGGCGGGCATCGACCCCAAGGACATCTTCGTGGTGTCCATCATGCCCTGCACCGCCAAAAAGTACGAGGTCCTGCGCGAGGAGCAGCGCATGCAGAACGGCCTGATGCCGGTGGACGTCTCGCTGACCACCCGCGAGCTGGGCCGGATGATCACCCGGGCCGGCCTGCTGTTCGACCACCTGCCGGACGGGGAGTTCGACCCCATGCTCGGCATCTCGACCGGCGCCTCGGTCATCTTCGGCACGACCGGCGGCGTCATGGAGGCCGCCCTGCGCACCGTCGTGGAGATCGTCACCCAGGGCGAAATGAAGCCCCTGGAATTCAAGGAGGTGCGCGGCCTCGAGGGCATCCGCGAGGCGAGCTACGACCTGCCCGGCGGCACCGTGAAGGTGGCGGTCGCCTCCGGCCTGGCCGACGCCAAGAAGGTACTCGACGGCGTGCGCAACGGCACCCTGAACTATCACTTCGTCGAGATCATGGGCTGCCCCGGCGGCTGCATCAACGGCGGCGGACAGCCCATCCAGCACGCCGACGTGCGCAACTTCACCGATATCCGCTCGCTGCGCGCCGCCGCTCTCTACCGCCAGGACGAGAGCATGGCCCTGCGCAAGAGCCACGAGAACCCCTATGTGAAGAAGCTTTACGAGGAATATCTGGGCGAGCCCGGCTCCCACAAGGCCCACACGCTGCTGCACTGCACCTAGGTGCCGCAGAAGAGATACCGGGTATAAGACAGCCACACAGTCTGTCCGCGCCGCCCGGCGCGGACAGACTGTTCTTTTCAATTGCTTTTTCCCATTCGCTGGTGTAAAATAACGGTTACGTAATCGACAAATACGGCCGCAAGGAGGGTTTTTCCATGGATGACAAGGTACGCGAACTGCTGAACCGGGTAAAGGAAACCGCATCGATCATGAGCGATGTGGCCGGCACGACCGCGCGGACCGCCGGGCGGTATGCCGGTCAGATGGTGGACATCGCCAAGCTGAACATGCGCATTTTCGACCTCAACACCGAATGCAGCGACCTGCTGCGCGCGGTGGGCCAGATGGTGTACGACGCCCACCTGGGCCAGTCCCCGGAGGACGACTCCCTCACCGCCCTGCTGACCCGGCTGGACGAGGCGCACGCGGGCATCACCGAGCTCAAGACCCGCATCGCCACCCTGCGCAGCAGCCACGTCTGCCCCGCCTGCGGCGCCCTGTGCGGCCGCGAGGACAAATACTGCCGCGACTGCGGCGCCGCGCTGTGAGGATTTTTTATGCACAACACCTTTGATCAGTATCAGGAGAGCGCGGACTTCCTCCGCGCGAGGATCGGCGGCTTCCTTCCCCGCGTGGCCATGGTGCTCGGCTCGGGCCTGGGCTTTCTGGGTGATATCGTGGAGGATGCGGTCGCGGTGCCTTACGGCGAGATCCCCCACTTCAAGGCGTCCACGGCGCCCGGCCACAAGGGCCGGTTGGTGTTCGGCACCCTGGCCGGGCAGCCGGTGGCCGTGATGCAGGGCCGGGTCCACCACTACGAGGGCTACTCCTACGAGGAGGTGGCTTACGCCGTGCGGGTCCTCCGCCTGCTGGGGGCGGATACCCTGATCATCACCAACGCCGCGGGCGGGGTGAATCTCGGCTTTTCCGCCGGAGACCTCATGCTCATCACCGACCAGATCAAGCTGTTCCTGGAGTCGCCGCTGCGGGGCGAGAACCTGCCCGAGTTCGGCGTGCGCTTCCCCGACTCCTCCTACCTTTATACGCCCGCCCTGCGCGAACTCGCCCGCCGGGAGGCGGCGGCGCTGGACATCCCGCTCCGGGAGGGCGTCTATATGTACTTCCCCGGGCCGCAGTACGAGACCCCGGCCGAGATCCGGGCGGCGCGCACCCTGGGCGCCGACGCGGTGGGCATGTCCACCGTGCCCGAGGTCATCGTGGCCGGCCACTGCGGGATGCGGGTACTCGGCTTCACCCTGATCTCCAACATGGCCGCCGGCATCCTCGACCAGCCCCTCTCCGAGGCCGAGGTCCTCGAAGCCGCCGCCGCCAGCCGGGACAAGTTCTCCAGGCTGGTGCTGGCCTGCCTGGAAAAACTCTGAACCGGACGCCGCCCCGCGCGGGGGCGCGCCACAGAAAGGGGAGCTGCCCGTGTCCGTCCTGATCCGCAACTGCACCGCGGTGCTCATGGATGAGCAGGATACGATTTTAGAAAACGCCTTCGTGACGACCGAGGGCTGCCAGATCGCCTCGGTGGGCACCGCTCCGCCCGACGGTCCCTTTGACGAGGTGATCGACGGCACGGGCCGGGTGCTGATGCCGGGGCTCATCAACGCCCACACCCATGTGCCCATGACCCTTCTGCGGGGCTACGGCGGCGGACACGACCTCCACACCTGGCTCAACGACTATATTTTCCCCGCGGAGGACAAACTGGACCTGCGCGCGGTCCGCGCCGGCACCGCGCTGGGGCTGGCCGAGCTGATCGCCGCGGGGGTCACCACCATCGCCGACATGTATATGTTCTGCGACGGCATCGCCCTGGAGACCGCGGCGGCGGGGCTGAACGCCAACATCGCCCGCGGCACCACCCTGTTCACCTCCGAGTTCGACTTCGCCACCTACCCCGCCTGCGTGGAGCTGCGCGAGCTGGCCGACCGGTGGCACGGCTACGGCGGCGGACAGATCCTCATCGACGCCTGCATCCACGGGGAGTACACCTCCTCCCCCGCCCTCTGGGAGGCCCTCGCGGGCTACGCGAAGGACCGGGGGCTGGGCATGCATGTCCACATCTCGGAGACCCGCTCCGAGCACGAGGCGTGCCTCGAACGGCACGGGACCACTCCGCTGCAGGTCCTCGACCGGTACGGGGTCTGGGACGTGCGCGCCCTCGCCGCCCACTGCGTTTGGGTGACCCCCGAGGACATGGCCCTCATGGCCGAAAAGGGGGTCTCGGCCGTCCACAATCCGGTGAGCAACCTGAAGCTGGGCTCGGGCGTCGCGCCCGTTCCCGCCCTGCTCGGGGCGGGGGTCAACGTGGCTCTGGGCACGGACGGGGTCTCCTCCAACAACAGCCACGACCTGTTCGGGGACCTCAAGACCGCGGCCCTCCTCCAGAACGGCGTGCACTGCGACCCGCTGGCCATGCTGCCCCGGGACGCGCTGCGCATGGCCACGGTGAACGGCGCCAAAGCGCTGGGCCGCAAGACCGGCCAGGTCCGCGCCGGCTACGGCGCCGACCTGATCCTGCTGGACTTCGACCGCCCCAGCCTGACCCCCTGCCACAGCGTCTATGACAATCTCGTATATTCCGCCCGCGGAAGCGACGTGGTTCTGAATATGGCCCGGGGCAGGGTCATCTACCGAAACGGAGAATTCCTCACCATCGACCTGGACCGGGTCCGGCGTGAGGTCGCGGAATATGCTGTGCCCAAGATTTTCGGGTAACTACCCGGCGGAAGGACTGGATCCCTTGTCAAAGTCATCAAACAACAACACCTTTTTCGGCGGCGCGGCCATTCTGGCCTCGGGCGTGCTCATCGTCAAGCTCATCGGCGCGCTCTACAAGATCCCCCTGGGCCGTATTCTCAGCACGGCCGCATTCTCCGACTTCAACTCCGCATACTATGTCTACAGCCTGCTGATCGTCATCTCGACGGGCGGTCTGCCGGTCGCCCTGTCCAAGATGGTCTCCGAGGCCAACACGCTGGACCGCTACAACCAGGTGCACAAGACCTTCCGGCTGTCCATGCTGGCCTTCGCCAGCATGGGCCTGCTCAGCTTCTGCATCATGTTCTTCTTCCCGGGGCCGCTGTCCAGGCTGCTCAACAACACCCACAGCTATTACAGCATCCTGGCCCTGGCGCCCGCGGTCTTCTTCATCTGCCCGCTGTCCGCCTTCCGCGGCTATTTCCAGGGCCACGCCTATATGATCCCCACCGCCATCTCCCAGATCATCGAGGCGGTCTGCAAGCTGCTCTTCGGCCTGGCGCTCGCGGCCTTCCTGGTCAGCCGGGTGGACGAATCCATCGCCGCGGCCGGCGCCATCGTCGGCGTCTCGGTCGGCTGCGGGGCGGCCATGCTGTATATGCTCGCGCGCTACCTCTCCTTCCACAAGACCCATCAGGACAAGGGCACCGACACCCCCGACCCGGCGGTCGACATCCTCCGCCGGCTGGCAAAGCTGGCCATCCCCATCACCCTGGGCTCCTCGGTGGTGGCCATCGTGACCCTGGTGGACACCAGCCTGGTCTTCAGCCGCCTGCAGTTCGCCGCGGGCTATTCCGAAAACCAGGCCCGCACCCTCAAGGGCGTCTACGACCTCGCCATCACCCTGTATAACCTGCCGTCCGCCTTCATGGTGCCCCTCACCGCCAGCGTCATCCCCGCCATCTCGGCCTGCCGGGCCCAGAACGACCGGGCGGGCGCGGGCCACATCGCCGAGTCCTCCCTGCGCGTGGCGGCCCTGCTCTCCTTCCCGTGCGGCGTGGGGCTGACCGTGCTGGCCAGGCCCATCATGACCCTGCTCTACCCCGCCAGCGACCCGGCCCTGGGCGGCTGGATCCTCACCATCCTCGGCATGGCTTCCATCGCCGTCTGCCTGATGCTGATCTCCAACTCCATCCTCCAGGCCAACGGCTTCGTCAACCTGCCCATGATCGTCACCGTCTTCGGCAGCGCCGTCAAGATCGTCTGCAACTACATCCTGGTGGGCAACGGGGACATCAACATCAAGGGCGCGCCCGTCGGCACCATCCTCTGCTTCGGCTCGATCGCCCTCATCAACCTGGTGTTCATCGCCCGGGTGGTGCCCGCCGCGCCGCGCTACGGGAAGGTCTTCACCAGGATCGTGATCGCCTCGGTGGCCATGGGCGCCGCGGCCTGGGCCACATACGGCCTGCTGAGCCGCATGCTGGGCCTGGGCAACACCCTCTCCACCATCGGCGCCATCGCCGTGGGCGGCGTGCTCTACCTCGCCCTGGTCCTTCTCCTGCAGATCATCTCCAGAGAAGACCTCGCGCTGATGCCCGAGGGCGAGCAAATCGCGCGGATCCTGCGGATCAAGTAGTAAAAACGGAAAAATAGCTTGCAGAAGGTACAAAAGTATGATAGATTTTCAATACAAAGACTCCTACGGCGTCAAGGACTTGGAGGATATCGTCCGCATCCTGCGCGCGCCCGGCGGCTGCCCCTGGGACGCCGAGCAGACCCATGAGAGCATCCGCCGCAATTTCCTGGAGGAGGCTTACGAGGCGGTCGAGGCCATCGACGAGGACGACCCGGAGCACCTGCGGGAAGAGCTTGGGGACGTGCTGCTCCAGGTCGTCTTCCACGCCCGCATGGAGGAAGAGGCCGGCCGCTTCGCCCTGGACAATGTGGCCGACCACATCTGCAGGAAGCTGATCTTCCGCCACCCCCACGTTTTCGGCGACCGCAAGGTCTCGGGCACCGGCGAGGTGCTGAAAAACTGGGAGTCGCTCAAGCGGGAGGAAAAGGGGCAGGCCACCCACACCGACGCGCTCGATTCGGTGGCGCGCAGCCTGCCGGCCCTGTGGCGCGCCGAAAAGGTGCAGAACAAGGCCCGGAAGGCGGGCTTCGACTGGCCCGACGTCTCGGGCGCGGTGGACAAGCTCGCGGAGGAGCTCGAGGAGCTCCGGACCGCCGTCGCCGAGGGGAGCAACATGGCCGAGGAGCTGGGCGACCTGCTCTTCGCCGCCGTCAACGTCTCGCGCTTCCTGAAGCTGGACGCCGAGGACGTGCTCAACGCCGCCACGGACAAGTTCATCGGCCGCTTCCGCCGGATGGAGGAAGACGCCGGCCGGGACGGCCGCAGGCTGGAGGAGCTGACGCC
>CAZVHV010000031.1:0-12063 GCA_964627025.1 uncultured Oscillospiraceae bacterium
TTCAGCAGGCGGGGCTGGTCATGGCGGCGGGGTCGAGGAGGCGCTCGAGCTGGGCGGGGTCCATCAGGGCCTCGCGGAGGACGAGGTCGCGGACGCTGACGCCGGTCCGGAGGGCGGTCTTGGCGATCTCGGCGGCCTTGCGGTAGCCGAGGTAGGGGCAGAGGACGGTGGTGACGCCCACGCTGGACTCGACCAGGTCGCGGCAGCGTTCCTCGTTGGCGCGGATGCCCTCGATGCAGTTGACGCGCAGGGTGCGCACGGCCCCGGTGAGGGAGAGGATGGACTCGAAAAGCTTGTGGAAGGCGACGGGCTCGAAGGCGTTGAGTTCCAGCTGGCCGGCCTCGGCGGCCATGGTGATGGCGGTGTCGTTGCCGACGACGAGGAAGGCCACCTGGGTGACGACCTCGGGGATGACGGGGTTGACCTTGCCGGGCATGATGGACGAGCCGTTCTGCATGGCGGGCAGGGAGATCTCGCCCAGGCCGGTGCGGGGGCCGCTGGAGAGGAGGCGGAGGTCGTTGCTCATTTTGGAGAGGCTGACGGCGCAGGTCTTGACGGCGCCCGAGACGGCGACGAAGGGGTCGAGGTTCTGGGTGGCGTCGAAGAGGTCCTCGGCCTGGCGGAGGGGGCGGCCGGTGACGCGGTCGAGGTTGGGGACGATGTCGCGCAGGTACTCGGGCGAGGCGTTGATGGAGGTGCCGATGGCGGTCGCGCCGAGGTTGACGGCGTAGAGCTCGCGGCGGGAGTCGCGGATGCGGCCGATGTCGCGGGCGGTCACGGAGGCATAGGCGCGGAAGCTCTGGCCGAGGCGCATGGGCACGGCGTCCTGGAGCTGGGTGCGGCCCATCTTGAGCACGTGGTCGAAGGCTTTGGCCTTGTCCCCGAGGGCGGCGTGCAGGTCCTCGAGGGCGTCGAGCAGGCCGTCGAGCATGTCGAGCGCGGCCAGCTTGCCGGCGGTGGGGATGACGTCGTTGGTGGACTGGGCCATGTTGACGTGGTCGTTGGGGTGGACCACGGCGTAGTCGCCCTTGCGGCCGCCGAGGATCTCGATGGCGCGGTTGGCGATGACTTCGTTGGCGTTCATGTTGGCGCTGGTGCCCGCGCCGCCCTGGATGGGGTCCACGAGAAAGGAATCGAGCAGCCCGCCCGCGAGGATCTCGTCGCAGGCGGCGAGGATGGCGGCGGCGACGCCGGGGGCCAGCCGCCCGCAGTCGCGGTTGGTGATGGCCGCGGCCTTTTTCACCTTCACCAGGCTCCGGATGAAAACGGGGTGCATCGCCCCGCCGGTGATGGGAAAGTTCTGTTTCGCCCGCAGGGTCTGCACGCCGTAGTAGGCGTCTGCGGGCAGCTCCATACTGCCGATGGAATCCGCTTCGATTCTTGTGTCCATAACTGTCGACCTCCTGTTTCATTGGGGCAGAGCATAGCACCGGCGCGGCCCGATGTAAACCCTTTCGGCGGCGGTCCGAAGAAAATAAGGTCGGGGCCGCCGGCGGCGAAAGAATCGAAACTTTTCCCCCGGTCGAAACTTGTCAAATCTAAGGCTTTAAAAAATAAAGGTTTCTGGGTGGACATCCCGTGTTTCCTGTGGTATCATCCGTAATAAAATTAAGTACAAGCGAGGCATCACATTCATGGATCACATCGACGCACAGATCATCGACCTTCTGCAGGCCAACGCGCGCACCCCGCTGAAGGTCATCGCGGACAAGGTCTTCCTCTCCTCCCCCGCCGTCTCGGCGCGCATCGACCGGCTGGAGAAGGCCGGTATCCTCACCGGCTACCACGCCCAGGTCTCCCCCTGCGCGCTGGGCTATCTCATCAAGGCCTTCATCAACCTCGAGGTGGAGCCGGGGCAGAAGCCCGAGTTCTACCCCTACATCGCGGACTGCCCCAACGTGGTGGAGTGCAACTGCGTCACGGGCGACTACGCCATGCTGATCGAGGTGGTCTTCCACACCACCCAGGAGCTTGACCAGTTCATCGGCCGCCTCCAGCGCTTCGGCCGCACCCGCACGCAGATCGTGTTTTCCACCTCGGTGGAGCACCGCGGGGTGCCCGTCTCCGCGCCGGAGGAGGAGGCATGAAAAAACTCCGGGACGGAAGATTCCGTCCCGGAGTTTTTTTGCGCTCAGCGCGCCTTTACGAGGTGCTTCAGGCCGGCCTCCAGGCCCTTGACCGAGAGATGGAACATGGCGACCTCCTGCCCCACCGTCTGGATGGTCTTGGCGCCGTAGTGCCCCGGCTGCCAGCTGGACTCGGGCAGCGGGTTGAACCACACCATTTTCTCATAGCGGGCGGTGAAGCGGCGGAGCCACTCCAGCCCGGTCTCGCGGTTGTAGTTGACATAGGAGAGGCTGCCGCCCACCATCAGAAGCTCGGAGGGGGCCATGGCGGCGTCGCCCACCACGATGACCTTGTACTCCTCGTCCAGGTGCTCGAGCACCCACTCGCTCTCGACGCTGTCGGTGTACTGGCAGGAGGGCGTAGTGTACAGGCGGTCGTAGAAGCAGTTGTGGAAGTAGAAGATCTTCGGCGCGCGGAAGTGGCTGGCCTTGCTGACCGAGCGGAAGAGCTGGTTGCACAGGTCGGCGTAGGGCCACATGGAGCCGCCCGAGTCGAAGAGGATCATGAGCTTGACGGCGTTGACGCGGGGCCGGGTGAAGCTCAGCCTGAGCTTTCCGGCGTTGTCGCAGGTGTCGCGGATGGTCTGGTCCAGGTCGAGGACGGTCCTGGGCCCGTCCTGCCCGGGCGAGAACTGGCGCAGGCGGCGGAAGGCCATCTGGAACTGGCGCATGTCGAGGGTGCTGTCGTCGCGGAAGTCGCGGTAGCTGCGCTCGCCGGCGAGCTGGAGGGCGTGCCTGTGCCTGCCCTCGCCGCCCACGCGGACGCCGGTGGCGGCGTAGCCGTCGCGGCCGAAGACCGAGGTGCCGCCGGTGCCCACCCAGTAGGTGCCGCCGTCGTGGCGGGCGTCCTGCTCCTTCAGGCGCTCCTCAAAGAGCTGCTGGAGCCGCTCGAGGGAAAAGGTGGTGCGCCCGTCCACCTCGTCTTTGTCGAAGTCGCGCTGCTCCTTGGGGTCCTCCAGCCACCTGAGGACCTCGGGGGGCAGCTCCTCGACCGGCTTGACGTCGCGGAAGTACTCGGCGAAGGCGAGGTCGAACCGGTCGAAGTCGGCCTCGGTCTTGACCAGGACGGCCCGGCTGAGGTAGTAGAACCCGGTGAGGCTGGCGCGCGCGAGGCCCTGCTCCAGGGCCTCCATGAGGGCGGTCCACTCGACGAGCGAGACCTTCAGCCCCTTGCTGCGCAGGAGGTAGAGAAAATCGGTAAACATCGGCCCGCTCCCTTCCCGGAGCTCACAGCCCGCGCCTGGCGCCGGTTTTCCCCACCCCGTAGTAGGCGAGGGTGTCGAGGTCCTCGTTCTTCTTGAGGAGCACCCCGGCGAAGGGGAGCTGCTGGGTGATCTTGTCCGGGTCGGCGCCGCCGACCATCAGGGCCTGGATCCAGTCGAGCACCTCGGAGGTGCTGGGTTTTTTCTGGATGCCGCGCATGCCGCGGATGGTGTAGAAGGCCTCGAGCACCTGCTCGATCAGCCGGGGCTCCAGGTCGCCGAAGTGGGCGTGGATGATCCGCTTCATCATCTCCTTGTCGGGGAAGGCGATGTAGTGGAAGATGCAGCGGCGCAGGAAGGCGTCGGGCAGCTCCTTTTCGGCGTTGGAGGTGATGATGACGATGGGGCGCTGTCTGGCGCGGACGGTCTCCTTGGTCTCGGGGATATAGAACTCCATCTTGTCCAGCTCCCAGAGCAGGTCGTTGGGGAACTCGAGGTCGGCCTTGTCGATCTCGTCGATGAGCAGGACGACCTGCTCCTCGCTGGCGAAGGCCTCGCCCAGCTTGCCCAGCTTGATATACTTGCCGATGTCGGCGACGCTCTCGCCGCCGAACTGGCTGTCGTAGAGGCGCTGGACGGTGTCGTAGACATAGAGGCCGTCCTGGGCCTTGGTGGTGGACTTGATGTTCCAGATGATCAGCCGCTTCTGCATGGCGTCGCGGATGGCCTCGGCGAGCATGGTCTTGCCCGTGCCCGGCTCGCCCTTGATGAGGAGGGGCTTGCGCAGGGCGACGGCGATGTCCACGCTCCGCATGAGCTCGTCCGAGGCAACGTAACGGCTGTTGTCTTTCAGTTCTTTCATGGTCACACTCCATTCAAAATTTGGGGGCCCGGGCTGTCCGCCGTGGGGCGAAAAAGGCGGGGCAGATTTACGCCCCGCCGTGGTTTGGATGGTTCGCGGGAGGCCGGCCGGGCGTCAGCCCTGGGGCGCCTCCTCGGTCTCGCCGGTGATGCGGTTCTTGCCGCCCGATTTCGAGCGGTACATCCGCAGGTCGGCCTGCTTGATGATCTCGGCGGCCGTCAGGACGGTGTCCCGCATGGTGCCGATGCCGATGGAGAGGGTGATGGGGATGCGGGTGTTGTCGATCTCGGCGGGGGCGTGGGCGAGGGTTTCGCGGATGCGCAGGGCGACCGTGCGGGCCGCCTCGGCGTCGGTGTCGCCCAGGCAGACGAGGAACTCGTCCCCCCCCCCGTACCGGGCCGCCCAGTCCTTGTCGGCGCGGATGCAGCGGCCGATCTGCTCGGCCGCCGCCCGGAGGACGTGGTCGCCCGTCTCGTGGCCCAGGGTGTCGTTGATGGCCTTGAAGTCGTCCACGTCCAGGAAGAGCACCGAGAGGGGCTGGCCCCGGTGCGCGCAGGCCGCGAGGTCGGCCGGCAGGCGCTCGTCCGCGAAGCGGCGGTTGTAGAGGGTGGTCAGCGTGTCGCGCGTCGCCAGCTCGTTGAGCTGGCGGATGGTCTGGTAAAGCTGTTCGCCGTCGGCGGCGAGGCCCGCGGGAAAGACCATGCTGTCGGTGACGTCCTTGATGAGCTCGAGCACCAGCGGCCGCTCGGGCGTGCCGACGGGCAGGGCGGTGACCATGGTGATGGACTCGCCGCAGAGCTCGAGCTTCATGATGCTCTTCTGTTCGTAATGCGCGCGGATGGAGATGCAGTTGTCGCAGATCCCGCCCTGGTTCCAGCAGTCGTAGCAGGCCTCGCCGGTCTCGACCGCCTCGCCGCAGCGGCAGGCGAGCACCTGTTTCTTGACGGGTTCCACCATCCGCACCGAGTCGTACAGCAGATGGAAAACTGCGAGGGACTCCTCTATTTTATCTATCTTGAGGGCTTGCAGCATCCTTATTTCCCCCTGAAAACGGAAAAATGGTCATTTTTCCATGACGTAACAAGTTATTATACCCAAAGACGCGGCATTTGTCAAAGGATTTCGCCCTCCCGGCGGGCCCGTCAGCCCTCCCCGGCGTTCTGCGAAAGCCCGCCGTGCGGGCCGTTCCCGCCGCCCTGATGCTCACCCGTCCCGCTCTGCGGGGAGGCCGTGGTCTCCGCGGCGGCGGAGGTCTGGGTCTGGGCGGTGCCGCTCTGCGCCGCGGCGAGGGCGTTGGCGACCGCGTTTTTGATGCCGTTGCTGCTGAAGGTCGCGCCGGTCACGGCGTCCACGTCGGACGTCTGCGCGTTCAGGATCTCGCCGATCACGGTGCGCTCGGCCATGCTGAAAAATTCGTTGTCGTCGCCGGTGGAGACGACGGTGACGCTGTCGATGCGCCCGCCGCTGACCGTGACCTCCACCTGGGTGGTGCCGCGGTAGCCCTTGGCGCTGCCGGTGTAGACGCCGTCGATGTACGTTCCCTGGGGCGCCGTCGTGCCGGCGGTGGCCTCGGGCAGGGGCACCACGGTGTTCTGGACGATCAGCGTGCCGCCCCAGTAGAGGCCGGCCATGGCGGCCACCGTGATGGCGGCGACGGCCGCGGGCGGGAGCCCAGTCTTCACGTTATGGCGGGGGCAGGCGTCCACGCAGGCAAAGCAGTCGATGCACTCGCCCGAGGTGATGGCGTCGTAGCGGTAGAGCGGGATGCCCATGGGGCACTGATTGGTGCAGGCCCGGCAGGCGCCGCACTCGTCCCGCGGCTTTTGGATGCGGAAGAGGCGGGCCCGGGAGAGGACGGCGTAGAAGGCCCCGAGGGGGCAGAGGTAGCGGCAGAAAAAGCGCTCGACCAGGGCCGAACCGATCAGGAAGAGCAGGAGCAGGGCGCCGCCCGCCGTCAGCAGGCCGCCCGGCGAGGTCCAGGCGGAGAGGGCGGTGTACTGCCCGAAGACCGTCCAGGGGTCGGCGGGGGCCTCCATGCCGAGGGTCCAGACCAGGACGACGATCAAAAGCAGGACGAGGTATTTGATCCATTTGAGGACCCGGTCGGCCTTCTCGCTCACCTTCAGCCGGCGTTTGCGCACCTTGCCGGCGAGGAACCAGACGAAGTCGCCCAAGGCGCCGAAGGCGCAGAGATAGCCGCAGAAGAACCGTCCCATCAGCAGGGTGAGCGGAACGGTGGCCAGCAGGATCCAGAGGGGCCGGGCCAGGGCGGCCGGGTCGAAGGAGCCCGCGAGCAGGGCCGCGAAGACGTCGCGGAGGGCGGAAAAGGAAACGATGAACAGGCCCGGCAGGAGCAGGAAGGCCAGGATCTGGGTCACGCGCCGGAGGACCCTGACCGCGGAAATGTTCCGGTTGGGCAGATTCATGCAGATCACCTCACGTTTCATGGTTCGGGAGCGGGCGGGCCGCCCCCATTTCTAACAGCATCATAGCGAAAAATTTTGACAAAGTGTTGACGAATGTGTGAATAATCTTCGGGCCGGTTTTTTTCGGTCTTTTCGGCCGTAATTTTGTATAATATACTGGAATTTTCCTGTGATATGTTGTATAATATTGACAAAAGCGGCCGCTGGCTGCGTTGGAACAGAAGGGAGGGTGACCCGGCGCGCCGGCCGAAGGCGCGGCAGGCCGGGCGCAGGTATGCAGGTAATTGAAAAGGCGATCGCCGTGCTGGAACTTTTAGGCGAACAGGAGGATCTGACCGTCTCCGAGATCTCGGAAAAACTGGACCTGCCCATCCCCACGGTCCACCGGCTGCTCACCTCGCTCACCAGGCCCGGCCTGCTGGAAAAGGACCTCAAGCGCAGGACCTACCGCCTGGGCTGGGCCTTCCTGTACCTCGGCTCGCGGGCGATCGAGCGCTGCGGCCATTGCTGCGGTCTCTCGGTCCTGCACCCCTGCCTCAAGAAGCTGACCGAGCAGACGGGCGAGGTCTCGTCGCTGTGCGCCCTGCTGGGCGACCGGGTGGTCTGCCTGGACCGGGTGGAGGGGGACGGATGCTTCCATCTGGTCCCCGAGGGGGGGCGCGACCTGCCCTTCCACGCGTCGGCGCCGGGCAAGGTGGTGCTCGCCTGGCAGCCGCCCAGGGTGTATGCCGCCCTGCTGCGGAACCGCGACTTCGTCGCCTACACCGACCGCACCATCACCGACCCGGAGCAGTTCCGGGCCGAGCTGGCCGAGGTGCGCCGCCGGGGCTTTGCCGCCGCCGTGGACGAGATGGCGGCGGGGTGCGCGGCGCTGGCCGCCCCGGTGCTGGACGGCGACGGGGAGCTCGTGGCCGTCCTCTCCCTCCTGGGCGACTCTCTCCGGATCGGCGGGCGGATGGACGGGCTTTCCCTCCTCCTGCTGGAGTGCGCGGACGAAGCCTCGCGGCTCATCCGCGACTGCCAAAACCCGATGGTCCTGCGGCCGGACTCCCCTCCGGGCGGCATTTAAAGGGGCATTCGGGCGGAGATTCTTGCATTTTTTCCCGGATCGGGTATAATAGCGAAGTATATACTTTGATCCGTGCTTTCGGAAAGAGAGGGAAATCATGAAACGAACGACCATCGCCCGGATTTTCGCCGATCAGGAGACCTTCGGCGGCCAGGTCCTCACCGTGTGCGGCTGGGCCCGCACCATCCGCGATATGAAAACTTTCGGCTTCATCGAGCTCAACGACGGCAGCTGCTTCAAGAACCTCCAGGTCGTCCTGGAAGACGGCGTGCTGCCCAACTTTAAGGAGATCGCGCGCCAGAACGTGGGCACGGCCTTCGCCGTCACCGGAACGGTGGTGCTCACCCCGGACGCCAAGCAGCCGCTGGAGCTGAAGGCGACCGCCGTCACGGTGGAGGGGTCCTCCGCGCCCGAGTACCCGCTGCAGAAGAAGCGCCACTCGGTGGAGTTCCTGCGCACCGTCGCCCACCTGCGCCCGCGCACCAACCTCTTCTCGGCCGTCTTCCGGGTGCGCTCGGTGGCGGCCTACGCCATCCATACCTTCTTCCAGCAGCGCGGCTTCGTCTACGTCCACACCCCCATCATCACCGCCTCGGACTGCGAGGGCGCGGGCGAGATGTTCCGCGTGACCACCCTCGACCCCGACTGCCCGCCCCGCACGGCGGAGGGCGCGGTGGACTACGCGCAGGACTTCTTCGGCAAGGGCGCCAGCCTCACCGTCTCGGGCCAGCTCAACGCCGAAAACTTCGCCCTCGCCTTCGGCGACGTCTACACCTTCGGCCCCACCTTCCGCGCCGAAAACTCCAACACCCAGCGCCACGCCGCCGAGTTCTGGATGATCGAGCCCGAGATCGCCTTTGCCGACCTCGCCGACGACATGCAGCTGGCCGAGGACATGATCAAGTTCGTCATCCGCACCGTCATGGAAAAATGCCCGGACGAGATGGCCTTCTTCAGCGCCTTCGTGGACAAGGGCCTGGTCGAGCGCCTGACCGGCGTGGCCGGCTCGGACTTCGGCCGGGTGAGCTACACCGAGGCGGTGGAGATCTTAAAGGCGGCCGACGTGAAGTTCGAGTACCCCGTGGAGTGGGGCTGCGACCTGCAGACCGAGCACGAGCGCTACCTCACCGAGGTGCATTTCCAGCGCCCGGTGTTCGTCACCGACTACCCCAAGGACATCAAGGCCTTCTATATGCGGCTTAACGACGACGGCAAAACGGTCGCCGCGGCCGACTGCCTGGTACCCGGCATCGGCGAGATCATCGGCGGCTCCCAGCGCGAGGAGCGGCTGGACGTCCTCGAGGCGCGCATGGCGCAGATGGGGCTGAACCCCGCCGACTACTGGTGGTACCTCGACCTGCGCCGCTACGGCGGGTGCAAGCACGCGGGCTTCGGCCTGGGCTTCGAGCGCATGGTGATGTACCTCACCGGCGTCGCCAACATCCGCGACGTGATCCCCCACCCCCGCACCGTGGGCAACGCCGAGTTCTGACCTTCTTCCGAAACAAAGACCCGCGGGAGCAAACGCTCCCGCGGGTCTTTCGCATCTATAAGGCTCAGAGCCGTTCGGCCCGCTCGCGCAGGGCCTTCTTCTCGTCCTCCGAGGCGGTCTTCTCCAGCAGGACGGCGATCAGGAAGATGCCGATCACGTTGCACCCCAGGCGCAGCAGCATGAACCGGAGGCCGAGGCTGGACGCCTCGAAGAGCAGCATGGGGACCTTGGCCGTGGACCACGCGCCGAGGAAAATAAAGACGTTGCGCAGCCGCGCGCCCTTTTTGAGGAGGACGACGGCGATGGGGAAGGCGGCGTAGAGCGGGCCGGCGGCGAGCGCCCCCAGCAGGAAGGCGAGCACCGGACCCCGGAGCCCCGCGTCATGGCCCATGTAGCGGATCATGGTCTCGCGGTCGGTCCAGACGTCGAGCAGGCCGAGCAGGATAAAGATGGGCGGCAGGATGGCCATCATCTGGAGGAAGCTGTCCCACGCGCCCGTGAAGGCGGCCCGCCCCACCCCGGGCGCGGCGAAGAGGAGGACGAGGTTGACCGCGAGCAGGAGCAGGAACACGCGGTAGCGCCTGAAAACGGCGCGCAGCTTCTTCATCCGAGGATCCCTCCGATCACAAAGGAGATGCAGACGGCGAAGACGAGGGCGAAGAGATTGCGGCGGACGGCGAAGGCTTTTCCGAAGTAGCGGGTCTCCACCGGCAGGGTGGCGACGCCGACCATCATCAGGGTGGTGAGGAACATGGTGATCTGGCCGTAGCCGGCGCCCGCCGAAAGCAGGGAGGCCGCCAGCGGGAAGGCGAGGAAGCCGGGCATCAGGGTGACCGAGCCGATGGCGGCGGCGATCAGCATCCCGACCGCGCCGGACTCGCGGCCGAGCAGGCGGGAGATGGTCCGCTCATCGAGCACGGCCAGGGTGATCCCGATGAGGAGGAGGACGGCGAGGATCTGCGGCAGAATGTTTTCAAAGGCCTTCCAGGCCTTTTGGAGGGCGGCTTTCGTTTTCCCCCTGTCCTTTGCGAAGGAAACGGCGAGGAACAGGAGGGCCGCCGCGTAGAGCAGATAAGTCGACATGGCGCGCCGCCTCTCAGAAATGGCGGGTGAAGAGCCTGGTCTCCTCGAGCAGGGCCTCCGCCGAGGGCAGGCCCAGCCGTTCCAGCAGCTCGAGCAGATAGGGGTTGTCCAGCGGGGTCCGGTGGTTGGCGAGGTCGGCGTACGCGTCGACGTGGTCGCGCCCCTCGTCGCGCGGCAGGATGGCCTTGGGCCCGCCCACGCAGCCGCCCACGCAGCCCATGCCCTCGAGGAAGTTGGCGCCGGCCCTGCCCTCCTTCAGGGCGTTGAGCATCTCGCGGCAGGCGGGCACGCCGTCGGCGTGGCGCGCCGTGACGTGGATGGCCCGCCCGGGGTTCAGCACGTCCACCGTACTGCGGACGGCCTGGCTGACCCCGCCCGACCGGGCGTAGACGCGGCCGGCCCTGGAGGAGTGCTCGCGCGGGTCGTCCTCCAGCCCGGAGAGGTCGATGCGGAAGGCGTCGAAGATGTCGCGCACCTCCTGGAAGGTGAGGACGAAGTCCACGGCGTCGGCGATGTCGGGCTCGCGCGCCTCGGCCTTCTTGGCGACGCACGGGCCGATGAAGACGGTGGTCGCGCCCGGCTCAAGCAGCTTGATCGCCCGTCCGCAGGCCACCATGGGGGACACCGAGCCCGGCACATGGGGCACGAGCTGGTCGTAGACCCGGCGGATCATGGCGAGCCAGATGGGGCAGCAGCAGCTGGTGATCATGAAGTCCTCGTCGCTCACCACCATCCGGTCGAACTCCAGGGCCTCCTTGAGGGTGAGGATGTCGGCGAAGAGGGCGACCTCCATCATGCCGGTGAACCCGACCTTTTTGAAGGCGGTGCGCAGCATGCCCGGCGTGATGTCGGCGGAGAACTGGCCGATGAAGGCGGGGGCGATCATGGCGTAGACCGGCCCCGTGGCGTTTTTGAGGGCGTCGAGGAGGGGGAGGATGTCCTTGCTCCCCGTCAGCTTGCCCGACGCGCAGCTGTCGATGCAGGCCGAGCAGCCGACGCACCGGTCCGGGTCGATGACCACCTTGCCGTCCTCCCCGCGTTGCAGGGCGCTGAAGATGCACGCCGCGACGCAGGACTCCTCCCCGCCGGCGCAGGTGCATTCCCCGACCTGCCAGACCGGGGCGTAGCGCTCCGGATGCACCAGGCAGTCCACCTGATGCGCGTCGAAGCTCTGCAGCCCGATCTTCTCCAGCCCGTCCCCGCGGGTCCCGTCGGCCGCCGACTGCACCAGACGGCGGTAAAGATCCTGAAATTTTGTTTCCATAACAACGCTCGCCTCCAAACTGTTCGGTTGAATGAGTTTCCCCCCGGCCCGCGCGGGGTCAGAGGTTGCGCACCAGCTTGACGGCCACGCCCACGATGCAGGCGTTGCCCGCCTCGAACTCCCCCACGGGGATGACCCGCGGCTCGTAGTTCGGGTTCTCCGGCTGGAGCATAACGATGTCGCCCTGGCGGCGGAACCGCTTCAGGGTGGCGTCCTCCCCGTCCACCATGCAGGCCACGATCTGCCCGCTCTTGGCGGTCTGCTGCTGGCGGATGAGGACCAGGTCGCCGTCGCGGATGCCGGCGTTGATCATGCTGTCGCCCTGCACCTTGAGGTAAAAGTGGCGCTCGGGGTCGGGCACGTCGGCGGCGGCATAGCCCAAAATCTCCTCGTGCGCGAGGATGGGCACCCCCGCCCGGATAGTGCCCAGAATGGGCAGGGTGCACTCATAGGAGCCCCCCCCCCCTTTTTTTTTGGCCGCCTGCCCGGGCGTGCCCAGGCTGCTGCGCGGCACGACGTAGCCCTGCAGCCAGAGGAGG
>CAZVHV010000032.1:0-2153 GCA_964627025.1 uncultured Oscillospiraceae bacterium
GGCCGAGGTGCTCCGTGACCGCTTTCGTATCCATGTGACCGATATCGAGAAGATGGACGACACCGTCAGCCAGGTGGAGCAGGTCCAGGGTGTGGCTGCCGTCCGGGCAGAACTGGAGATTGCCAAGGGATTTGTAACGGTGCGCAATATTGCCGGGGCTGTGGCCGTGATCCTGGTCGCGATCCTCCTCATCATTTCTCTGTTCATCATTGCCAATACCATCAAGCTGGCGACGTTCACACGGCGGGAGGAAATCGCCATCATGAAAATGTGCGGCGCGACCAACTGGTTCGTCCGATGGCCGTTTGTCTTTGAGGGAATGATCCTGGGCCTTGTGGGGGCGCTGACCGCCTTTTTCCTCCAATGGGGGATCTACAGCCTGATCCAAAACGCGATCGTACAGTCCGGCGGGATCTCGCTGATTACCGTGATCCCGTTTATGTCCATGGCCGGCAGCGTTCTCAGGGTCTTTACCATTACCGGTTTTCTGATCGGTACCGGCGGCTCGCTGCTCGCAATCCGTAAGTTCTTGCAGGTGTAAAACAATGAAAACAAACATGCAGAAAAAACTGGCCGCGGTGATAGCCTGCGTGCTGGCACTGCTCATGCTGGCGCCCATTTTTTCTATGATCGTGGTGAATGCCAGAGCTGCCAGTGAGAGCGATCTGCGTTCCCAGATCAGCAATCTGCAGGGTTCGGCTTCCGACCTGCAGAAAAAAATGGACGACCTCTCCAATCAGCTGGACTCCATCAAGACCAACAAGAGCAAGGCGCTTGCGGCCAAAAAGCTGCTGGATGACCAGATGGCCAATATTGAAGAGGAAATCGGAAATATCGATGACCAGATCAAGCTGTACGACAGCCTGATTTCCACCGAGGAGACCAAGCTGGCCGATGCCCGTGAGAAGGAAGCCGAGCAGTATAAACTCTTTTGCGAACGTGTCCGGGCAATGGAGGAGCGGGGCACCGTCTCCTATTGGGCGATCCTGTTCGATGCCAGCAGTTTTTCCGATCTGCTGGATCGAGCGACTCTTATCAGCGAGGTCATGGAATATGACAATGCGGTGATGAACATGCTGGCGGCTACCCGCCGGACCATCGAAGAGACCAAAGCCGAACTGGAAAGCGCGCAGGCGGATCAGAAGGCGGCCAAGGAAAAGCAGGAAGCAGCAAAGGCCACCTTGGAGGAAAAGGTCAACGAGGCCGCGCAGCTGGTGCAATCCATCGAAACCCAGGAGGATCAATACGCCGACGCGCTGGCCCAGCTGAAGGCGGAAGAGGACCGCATCGATAAGCTCATCGCCCAGCGGCAGAAAGAGCTGGAGCAGGAGATCCGCGACAAACAGATCCAGTTCGATCCGGGCAGCGGCTATTACTACCCGCTGCCCAGCGCCTACACCAGGATCAGCTCTCCCTTCGGCAACCGGATCCACCCGATTACCGGCAGAGCAAGCTTCCACGGGGGCATCGATCTTCCCGCCCCGAGAAATACACCAATCTATGCCGTCCGGGGCGGCGTGGTCTCCATCTCCGATTACAGCAGTTCTTATGGCAATTACGTTGTGATCCAGCATGACAACGGGACATCCAGCCTTTACGGCCATATGAATTCCAGAGCAGTGCAGGTGAACAGCATCGTCAAACAGGGGCAGGTCATCGGCTATGTCGGCACGACCGGCTCCTCCACCGGAAATCATCTGCACCTTGAGATCAGGAAGAACGGCATCCGGGTCAATCCGGTGAACTACTTCCCGAGCATCCAATTTACTTATTCAAATTAGAGGCGATCCCATGGAGCATCATGCTGAAAACGAAAAAACCGCCGCCACGCCTTCAAAGCGCTTTTCCAAGCGTGTGCTGATCCTGACCGTCCTCATCACGGCGGCAGCGACGCTCGGCGTGATCTGCGGCGCGGCCTGGCTCCTTGTGGGCCCCCAGGGCTTTTCCCTTCTGGAGGAAATGGCCCTCATCAATATCCGGTTTGTCGGGGATTATGACAAGACGGCCGTTATGGATGCCGCCGGAAAAGGCATGATCTCCGCCCTGAACGACCGCTGGTCCTATTATCTGGATCAGGAGAGCTATGCCAGGCTGAAGGATGACAGGGATAATTCCTATGTGGGCGTGGGACTTACCGTCTCCTATGAGGATGA
>CAZVHV010000032.1:2163-11906 GCA_964627025.1 uncultured Oscillospiraceae bacterium
GACGGCCCGGCGGACAAGGCGGGCATCCTGCCCGGCGATATCATCACCGTGGTGGACGGCGCTTCCATCGCCGGCGACAACCGTTCCCACGGGGCCGAGCTGATTCGGGGAGAAGAGGGGACGTCCGTCAAGCTGGACCTTCTGGACAAGGACGGCGGCACGCGTACCGTCGAGGCGACCCGCGGCAGGGTGGAAGAGGACCCTGTGAGCTATCAGATGCTGGACGGAAACATCGGCCTGATCACGCTGAAAAATTTCTTCAGCCGCAGTGCCGACGGCGTGAAGGCGGCGGTGGAGGATCTCTCCAGCCAGGGCGCCGTCGCGCTGGTGTTTGATCTGCGCAACAATCCGGGCGGCTATGTGAACGAGCTGACGGATACCCTGGATTATCTTCTGCCGGAAGGGCCGATTTTCCGAAGCCGTGACCGGGCGGGCCGGGAAGAGACGATCGTTTCGGATGCCGACTGTGTCAAGCTGCCCATGGCGGCGATCGTAAACGGGAACAGCTACAGTGCGGCGGAGTTTTTTGCCGCCGAGCTGCAGGAGAAGGGCGGCGCCGTGGTGGCCGGCACAGAGACCTGCGGCAAGGGCTATTCCCAGCAGACCTTTCCTCTTTTGAGCGGTGGAGCGGTCGGCATTTCCACCCGCACCTATCTGACCGGAAACGGGGTCTCCCTGATCGGGACCGGGCTCACGCCCGATCCGCGCGTCGCGCTCACCGAGGAGCAGGACACGCTTTTGCTCCAGGGCCGCCTCAAACCGGCGGACGATCCACAGCTGCAGGCCGCGATCCAAGCCCTGTTCTAAACGCCATCTCCGCCCACATATCCTTTCCACTGGGTGAGGATTATGCTTGGGCGGATTGCTTTTTCGGGCAGCAAAAAAAGGGCGCTGTACAAGGAGGAACTCTCCTGCCTGGCCGTTCAGACAAGCTGCATTCCCGCGCATAAGCTGTCCGGGCGCAGCGTTCGGAAGAGCGCAAGGGAATTTCTCCGCGCCGGCGTGCGCCATGTGCTTGTCCCGCCCGGATTTTCCTATTGGCCGCAGCTGAGAAGCTGCGGCATCGAGCCTGTGGATATCGTTCCGTTCCTTCAGGCGACGGCTGTTCCGCTTGCGCTGGCGGCGCTCGCGCACGCCGGTGTCCCGACCGGGCGCGCTACGGTGGTCCTTGCCGGCAGATGGGCGTCTCCTCCGCTCTGCGCGGCCGCCCTCGGTCTTTGCCCCGTCGTGCGCCGGATCGTTGTCTCAGCCCCGTCGGGCGGTGATCGGCTGGCAAGGCAGCTGCAGCGGGAGTACGGCCTTCCGATTCTCGAACGGTGTGCGGAGGCTCATCTGGTCCTGCTCTTTTCCGAAATCGGAACCCCTGCAGAGGCGCCCGTCCTGCGCCTCTGCGCTCCCGTTCCAGACCTCCTCGGCCTTTCCCTGCGGCCCGAAAATGCTGATCTGCCAGCCGACTGCGAAGCGCTGCCGCTCATGGCCGCACTCTGGGAAACGGGGCGTCTCGATATCCGGGACATTGCCGTATTTCCCATGAAAGGCACTTGACAGACCGAAGCAAACTACATATAATACTAAAACAATGTGAGATACATTATATAAAAGCAATTCAGCGAAAATATACCATGCTGCAATTCGATTAACGAGCCGGTCACCGGCTCATTATTTGTGATAGGAAAGGGTGCGTACCATGGCAAAGGAATTCAAGCTGAGCGCAGAGCGTTTAGAGGAGCTGAAATCTGAGCTCACTTATTTGAAGACCGTCCGGGAGCGTGAGGTCGCCGACCAGATCAAAGAGGCTCGGTCCTTTGGTGACCTGTCCGAGAACAGCGAATATGACGAGGCAAAGAACGAACAGGGAAAACTGTACTCCCGCATTGCCGAGATCGAAAATATCCTCTCGAACTATGTGGTCATCGAGGAAGACGCGCAGGATCGCAGCATCGTCCGCCTGGGCAGCAAGATCACCGTTATGGACCTGGAATTCAAGGAGAAAGAGGTCTACCATGTCGTCGGTTCTCAGGAGGCCGATCCCATGAACGGGCGCATCTCCGAGGAATCTCCGTTCGGCAAAGCGCTGCTGGGCAAAGCCGTGGGCGCGGACGTGGTCGTGGAAGCTCCCGCCGGTGCCATTCACTACCAGATCCTCGAGATTCAGCGATAAATACACGGATCGCACGCTCGCGGGGCGTCTTTCAGATCTGCGAAGGGAAGCGATCTGAAAATCCTTCCATCGTATATAAAGGAGCATGATCATGTCGGAACAGAAGAATTCCAATCCGCAGCAGGAGGCAGAGCCGTCGATCTCCGACCTGCTGCAGATTCGCCGGGACAAGCTTGCGGCGTTTCAGGCTGAGGGCAGAGACCCCTTTCAGATGACGAAATACCGCGTTACGGCTCACAGCAAGGACATCAGGGATAACTTTGAGGCCATGGAGGGCTCTATGGTGTCGGTTGCCGGCCGCCTGATGTCCAAGCGTGGGATGGGTAAGGCGGTTTTCTGCGATCTGCAGGACGGGGCGGGGCGTATCCAGCTCTATGTCCGGATCGACGAACTGGGTGAGGAACCCTTCCAGCAGTTCAAGAAATTCGATATCGGCGATATCGTGGGTGTGGAAGGCGAGGTTTTCCGGACCAAGCGTGGCGAGATCTCGGTAAAAGCGCACACGGTTACCCTGCTCTCCAAATCGCTGCTTCCCCTGCCTGAGAAATTCCACGGTCTTACCGACCTGGAGAAGCGCTACCGCCAGCGCTATGTGGACCTGATCGTCAATCCGGAAGTCCGCCGCACCTTCGAGACCCGTTCGGCGTTTATCCGTCATGTCCGCAATTTCCTGGACAGCCGCGGATATATGGAAGTGGAGACCCCCGTGCTCAACACGATCTCCGGCGGCGCGAGCGCACGCCCGTTCACCACGCACCATAATACGCTGGATCTGGACATGTATATGCGCATTGCCACCGAGCTTCACCTGAAGCGCCTGGTGGTGGGCGGTATGGAGCGGGTCTATGAGATCGGCCGTATTTTCCGCAACGAAGGCATGGATACCAAACACAACCCGGAGTTTACCACGGTCGAGCTCTATGAGGCATATGCCGATTTCAACGATATGATGGATCTTTTCGAGGGCCTGCTCTCCTCGGCTGCCAAGAACATTCTGGGAACCTATCAGGTGGAGTGGCAGGGCGAACAGATCGACCTCACGCCCGGCTGGCCCCGCCTGCCCATGCATGAGGCGGTGAAGCAGTACCTCGGGATCGATTTTATGAGCATACCCGGCGACGCCGAGGCGGTGGCCGCCGCAAAGGCAAACGGCATCGACATGGACGGCGTGGAACCTACCTGGGGCAACGCGCTTTACGAATGCTTCGACCAGAAGGTGGAGGAGAAGCTGATCCAGCCCACCTTCATCACCATGCATCCGGTGGATGTTTCTCCCCTGGCAAAGCGATCCCCCTCGGACCCGCGGCTTACGGAGCGGTTCGAACTGTTTATCTGCCGCAGTGAGATGGGCAACGCCTTCTCCGAGCTCAATGATCCCATCGATCAAAAAACTCGTTTTCAGAAACAGGTTCAGATGCGCGAGAGCGGTGATGAAGAAGCCGGCATGATGGATGACGATTTCATCACTGCGCTGGAGTATGGCCTTCCTCCCACAGGCGGTCTTGGCATCGGCATCGACCGTGCGGTCATGATGCTGACCAACAGCAGCTCGATTCGGGACGTCATTCTGTTCCCCACCATGAAACCCATAGACTGATCCATTGAACAGCATTCCGGCAGCTGCCGGTATGCTGTTCTATGTCTGAGGAGGTGCCTTCTTGCTCTACTGGATAGTCCAACATATAACCGGCGCTTTTCGCCGTAATCTGAACCCTACCCGCATTGTGGCCACGTCCTTTGGCCTGATTATCCTGGTCGGTACGATACTGCTGACGCTGCCGGCAGCTTCCCGCAGCGGGGAAAGTGCCGGCGTGGTGACCGCTCTTTTTACCGCGACCTCCGCGACCTGCGTGACCGGTCTGATCCTGGTCGACACCTGGATGCACTGGACCCATTTCGGTCAGATCGTCATTCTTGCGATGATTCAGATGGGTGGCCTGGGTTTCATGACGGTCATCACCCTGTTCTCCTTTGCCCTTCGTCGGCGTATCGGCCTGTCGGAACGGCTGATCATGGTGTCCACCCTTAACCTGAACGACATGGACGGCGTGGTCCGCATGGTGCGCCACGCCCTCATCGGTACATTCCTGATCGAAACGACGGGAGCGGTGATCCTCTCCATCCGGTTTGTCCCACAGTTCGGAATGGCAGGGGGGATCTGGAGGGGGATCTTCCACTCGATCTCGGCATTCTGCAACGCGGGATTTGACCTCATGGGGATCAACGGGCCCTTCATCGGCTTTACCGGCTATGTCGGAGATCCCGTAGTCCTGCTTACCATTATGGCCCTGATCGTTATCGGAGGACTCGGCTTCTATGTCTGGGAGGATGTGCTGAAGAACAGGAGCTGGAAAGCAATATCACTTTACAGCAAAATGGTCATCTGCATTACCGCCATTCTCATTGTGATGGGCACGCTGTTCTTTTTCTTTGTGGAATTCAACAACCCTGAGACGCTGGGAACTATGCCGCTGTGGGAAAAAGCGCTCAACGCCGCCTTCCAGTCGGTCACCCTGCGTACCGCGGGCTTCAACACCATCAATCAGGGCGAGATGCTCGACAGCTCTATGGCGCTCTCCATCGTCTTCATGCTCATCGGCGGTTCCTCCGGATCTACCGCCGGCGGTATCAAGACGGTGACTGCGGGCGTGCTCCTGCTGGCTCTGTATGAGGGTCTCCGCGGCAGGGAGGCGGTCACGATCTCCGGCCGAACTATCTCGAACCGGCGTGTCATGAACGCGATGACGCTGGCGCTCATGGTGGTTTGCCTCTTTTTTGCCGCGTCGATGGCGATCTCCCTGGTGGATACCCTTCCTTTCCTTCAGACGGCCTTCGAGGTAGCCTCCGCGATGGGAACCGTGGGGCTCTCAACGGGGATCACACCCACACTGTCTACCTTTTCCAGACTTTTGATCGTTTGTCTGATGTACTTAGGACGGGTAGGCATGCTGTCCTTCTCGCTCGCATTTTTGACAAGAGGGCTTCATTCCAGTAAAATCAAATATCCTGCATGTGATATTATAATAGGGTAGGGTGAATTTCATGAAAACATTTGTCGTTATCGGACTGGGCCGTTTCGGAACCGCCGTTGCTACCGATCTGTGCACGCTGGGCCATGAGGTGCTGGCGGTCGACGTCAACGAAGACAAGGTGCAGGCGGTGGCAAACCAGGTGACCCACGCAGTCATCGGTGACGCCAGTGACCCCGCCGTGCTTCGGGCGCTCGGCGTGCGCAACTACGACTGCGCTATCGTCGCTGTGGGCGATGATGTGGGCAACAGCGCGCTGATTACCCTCAATCTGAAGGAATTGGGATTGAGAGAGGTCATCTGCAAGGCACTGAGCCATGTTCACCGCAGAGTGCTGGAAAAAATCGGGGCGGACCGGGTGGTATTCCCGGAGCATGAGATGGGCGTCAAGCTGGCACAGAGCCTCTCCTGCTCCAATATCCTGAACTTCATTGAGCTTTCCGATGATTACGGCATCGTGGAGATCACGCCGCCCAAAAACTGGGCCGGCAAAACGATCCGAACGCTTGATATCCGCGCGCAGTTCGGGGTGAACATCATCGCGGTCCGAAGCAAAAGCGGCGGGATGATCGTGGCGCCGAACGCCGATTATGCTCTGAAGTCCGACGATGTGGCGGTCACGCTCGGTCGGTATTCGGACATCAACCGGCTCCACTCGCTGAAATAATGGAACATATCACCAGCCGCGCCAATCCCCTTGTGACACACATGCGAAAGCTGAACACCAGCCGCGCTTACCGCCGCCAAACGGGCGAATTCCCGTGCGAGGGCCCGAAGCTGCTGGGAGAGGCCCTTCGCTGGGGCGGTCAGCTGAAGACTGTTGTGACCGACGGCACGGTGGGCCTGCCGGAAGGAATTCCGGACGGCGTCAGGAAGGTCACGGTACCGGGCGACCTGCTGCGCGCGATGGCCGAAACAGAGAGCCCGCAGGGCGTCGTCTTTGTCTGCGGGCTTCCGGACCTTGCGCCGCCGGAGAAACTGACGGGGAGACGCTATCTGATTCTGGACGGCCTGCAGGATCCCGGCAATGTGGGCACAATCTGGAGGACTGCAGATGCGTTCGGGGCAGATGGGATTTTTCTGATCCATCACTGCGCCGACCCCTATGCGCCGAAAACCGTGCGCGCCACCATGGGTGCCGTTTTTCGCCTGCCTATATGGGAGACGGAGCTGGAGCGGCTGAAATTCCTTTTGGACAAGGCGTCCATCCCTCTTTGCGCAACCGCGCTGCGTGAGGACACCGTGGATGTGCGTGGACAGACCCTGACGCCGGCCGCGGTAGTGATCGGCAGCGAGGGGAGAGGCGTTTCGGACGAAACCCTGTCCCTGAGCGAAAGAGCAATCAAGATTCCTATGACAGATAAGTGTGAGTCTCTCAACGCTGCGGTCGCTGCATCTATCGTACTCTGGGAAATGTTCCGGTCGTAATCCCACCCATCCGTGCAGGCCGGGACCAGGGAAGAAAGAGGGTGCTTTGATGTCAACACTCAGATACTGGATCTGGCTTACCAATCTGCGCTCGCTTTCGCACCAGGCGGCGTTTCACCTTCTGGAGCATTTCGGCACACCGGAAGGCGCCTATTTTGCAGACCCAGCGGAATATGCGCTGATCGACGGACTTTCCGCCCCCGCACAGGCCGCCCTGCGGGACAAGTCCATGGACCGGGCGGAGATCATCCTCGCCGAGTGCGACCGGCTGGGGATCCGCATCCTCACCTTGCAGGATGCGGAATATCCGGAGCGGCTGCGGCAGTTGACCGATCCGCCCCCCATACTTTATGTGAAGGGCAAAGTGCTCCCCTTTGACGAGGAGCCTGTCATCGGCGTGGTAGGTACCCGCGACGCCACGCCCTACGGCCTCAGAATGGCCGGCAAACTGGGGTTGGAACTCGCGCGGCAGGGAGGGCTGGTCGTATCGGGCATTGCGCGGGGCGTGGACTCCGCCGCCCTGCACGGGGCGCTCCGGGGAGGCGGAAGCGTGGTCTCGGTGCTGGGCAACGGGACGGACGTGATTTACCCCGCACAAAACCGCGATCTCTATGCGGATGTGGCCGCGGCCGGGGCGCTGATCAGCGAGTATCCGCCGGGCACCGAGCCAAACGGCAGAAATTTTCCCATCCGCAACCGGATCATCAGCGGTCTTTCTCTCGGTGTGGTCGTGGTGGAAGGGACCGAGACAAGCGGAGCTCTCATTACCGCCCGTCTGGCGCTGGATCAGAACCGGGACGCCTTCGCCGTGCCGGGAAATGCGGATGCACCCATGAGCCGGGGGCCGAACCTGCTCATCCGCCGCGGAGAGGCCAAACTGGTCACGAACGGCTGGGATGTGCTCGAGGATTATGCCGCACGCTATCCGGGACGGATCCGGCATATGCCGCCGCTTCCGGCACAGGCGGAGGAGCAGCGGCTGGCTTCCGCAGCCGCGGATGCGGGCGTAAAGGAAGAGGCGGATGAGGATATTTTCATCCATGCACATAAAAAAGAGGTTGACAAGGCGTCGGACAGGACATATATTGACTTGAAAGATCATGGCGGGGAATTTACCGATGATGAGCGGGATATTCTGTTCGCGATCGGCGGCCGCGCGATGGTAGCCGACGATATCATCGAGACCACTCAAATTCCCGCCAAACGCGTCTTCTCCGCCCTTACAATGCTTCAGGTGCGGGGTCTGGTGGAGGAAAACCCGGGCAGGCAATTTAAGGCGCTGGTACTGCTCAAGGCAGAATGACCATCTTTATCGGGAGGTAAAACGTGGCGAAGACAAATCTGGTGATTGTGGAATCCCCAGCCAAGGCAAAGACAATCGGCAAGTATCTGGGGCCGGGGTATGAAGTAATGGCATCCATGGGGCATGTCCGTGACCTGCCCAAAAGCAATATCGGTGTGGATATCGAGGCAGGCTTTTTGCCCGATTATCAGCCTATCAAGGGGAAGGAAACCACGATTTCCGACCTGAAGAAGGCGGCAAAGGGCAGCGAAAAAGTTTTTCTTGCCACCGACCCGGACCGCGAGGGCGAGGCGATCTCCTGGCATCTGAAGGAACTGCTGGGAATTCCGGACAACAAAACTTACCGGGTGACCTTCAACGAGATCACCAAGCGGGTCGTGAACGAGAGCATCGCTTCCCCGCGGGCGATCGATCAGAACCTGGTCAACGCGCAGCAGGCGCGCCGGATCCTGGACCGGATCGTGGGCTATCAGCTCTCTCCGCTGCTCTGGAAAAAGATCCGCCGCGGCCTTTCGGCCGGACGGGTCCAGTCGGTCGCTACCCGGCTGGTGGCCGAACGGGAAGAGGAGATCCGGGGCTTTACCCCGGAGGAGTACTGGTCTCTGGAGGCAAATCTGGCGCGCATCGCGCCCAATCAGGGAGGATTCAAGGCTCAGTTTCACGGGAAAGAAAAAAAGATGGAACTGAAAAGTCAGGGTGAAGTCGATGAGGTGATGAGCCTTGTAAAGGGATCTCCCTTTACGGTTACCGGCGTGAAGCGCCAGGACAAGACGCGCGCCCCGGCACCTCCCTTCATCACCAGCACCCTCCAGCAGGAGGCGTCTAGAAAGCTCAACATGACCCCGCGTCGCACCATGTCCATTGCTCAGCAGCTTTATGAGGGCGTGGACATCGCGGGCGAAGGCACCGTCGGTCTGATCACCTACATGAGAACCGACTCGCTCCGCCTCTCCGAGGAAGCGCTGGACGCCGCGAAGCAATTTATCCTCGGGCGCTACGGCGCGCCTTATTATCCCGAGCACACCAGACGGTATAAAACCAAGGAGGGGGCGCAGGACGCCCACGAGGCGATCCGTCCCTCCAATGTGAGTCTCGCCCCGGAATCCATTAAAAAGGATCTGACACCGGAGCAGTACCGCCTGTATAAGCTGATCTGGAGCCGTTTTCTGGCCAGTCAGATGGCCTCCGCCGTCTATGACAGCGTCACCATTGACGTGACCAGCGCCGGCTATGTCTTCCGCGCCAATCACGCTTCGGTGAAGTTTTCCGGTTTTGCCGCTGTGTATGAGGAAGGCCGCGATGACGACGGGACCGAGAAGCAGTCGCCGCTGCCCGACCTGAAGGAGGGCGAGGTGCTCGACCTGATGGGCATGACCCCGGAGCAGCATTTCACGCAGCCGCCCGCCCGCTATACCGAAGCCACCCTGATCCGGGCGCTGGAGGAAAAGGGAATCGGCCGCCCCTCGACCTATGCCCCGACCATCTCCACCATCCTTGACCGTGAGTATGTGGTCAAGGAGGGAAAATACCTGCGCACGACCCCCCTCGGTACGGTGGTCACCACATTGATGAAGGAACGCTTCACCGATATTGTGGACCCGGCCTTTACCGCCAAAATGGAGCTGCAGCTCGACGAGGTAGAGGAGGGGAAGGAGGACTGGAGGAACGTCCTCTCCGGCTTTTATCACAACTTCCAGGCGGAGCTCAAACAGGCGGAAACCGACCTGGACGGCGAGCGCATCAAAGTGCCGGACGAAGAGTCGGATGAAGTGTGCGACGCGTGCGGCAAGAAGATGATCATCAAGTCGGGCAGATTCGGGCG
>CAZVHV010000033.1:0-11846 GCA_964627025.1 uncultured Oscillospiraceae bacterium
CAGGGCGCAAAGCCAAAATCCTCCGGCCGGATGACGTATTTGCTGAACCGATCCCCGATAAATTCGCAGACGGTCGTCGGGGAGGATAAGGAGATCTCGTCCAGCCGATCCTGCCCGTAGACCACCATGCCGCGCCTGACGCCCAGATTGTCGAGGACGCGGGCGAGGGGCTCGACCAGCGCCTCGTCGTACACGCCCAGCACCTGCAGCCCGGCGGCGGCGGGGTTGGTGAGCGGCCCCAGGACGTTGAAGATGGTGCGCACGCCCAGCTCTTTGCGCACCGGGCCGACGTGCTTCATGGAGGCGTGGTATTTCTGCGCGAAGAGAAAGCAGATGCCCACCTCGTCGAGCAGCTTCAGGCACTGCTCGGGCTCCAGGGCGATCTTCACCCCCAGCGCCTCCAGGCAGTCGGCGGCGCCGCTCCGGGAGGAGGCCGCGCGGTTGCCGTGCTTCGCCACCTTGACGCCGCCCGCGGCGATGACGAGGGAGGAGGTGGTGGAGATGTTGAAGGAATTGGATTTGTCGCCGCCGGTGCCCACGATCTCCAGCAGGTCGAAGCCGTGCTCGAGGCGCAGGGCGTGGGCGCGCATCCCGGCGGCGCAGGCGGTGATCTCTTCGATGGTCTCGCCCTTGGCGGCCAGCGCGGCCAGGAAGGCGGCGGTCTGCACCGGAGAGGTCTCCCCGGACATGATCTCGTCCATGACGGCGACCGCCTCGTCGTAGGTCAGGTCCTGCTTGTCGATGATCTTTGCGATCGCGGCGTTTATCATGATTTTGCCTCCTTCAGAAAGTTCTGCAGCATGGTTTTCCCGTCCGGGGTGAGGATGGACTCGGGATGGAACTGGACGCCGTAGACCGGGTGGTCCCGGTGGGCGACCGCCATGATCTCCCCGTCCTCCGTCCTGGCCGTCACCCGCAGGCAGTCGGGCAGCGTGTCCCCGGCCGCCGCGAGGGAGTGGTAGCGGCCCACCGGGATCGAGGCGGGCAGGCCGCGGAAGAGCGGGCAGTCTGTGTCCAGCGAAGCCTGGGACTGCTTCCCGTGCATCAGCTCTTTGGCGTAGGTGACGGTCGCGCCGTAGGCCTCGCAGATGGCCTGGTGGCCCAGGCAGACCCCCAGGATGGGGAACCGATCCCCCAGCGCGCGGACGGCCTCGATGCAGACGCCGGCGTCGGCGGGGCGGCCCGGGCCGGGGGAGAGGATGATGGCGTCGGGCGCCAGGGCCTCGATCCCGGGGACGGTCACGGCGTCGTTGCGGACCACCCGGATGTCGGGCTCCAGCGAGCCGAGGAGCTGGTAGAGGTTGTAGGAAAAGCTGTCGTAGTTGTCGATGAGAAGAATCATAGTACCTCCTCCTGTGCGAGCTTCAGCGCGTTCACGACGGCCGCCGCCTTGTTGATGCACTCCTGATATTCGGACTCGGGTACCGAATCGGCCACGATGCCGGCGCCCGAGCGGACGAAGACGCGGCCGTTTTTCTTCCACGCGATGCGGATGGCGATGCAGGTGTCCAGGTTGCCGGTGAAGTCCAGATAGCCGATGGCGCCGCCGTAGATGCCGCGCCGGCTGTTCTCCAGATCGTTGATGATCTGGCAGGCCCGGAGCTTGGGCGCGCCCGACAGGGTGCCGGCGGGGAGGATGGCGTCCACCGCGTCGAGGGCGGTCTTGTCGTCCCGGAGCTCGCCCCGGACGGTGGAGCCGATGTGCATGACGTGGGAGAAGCGCTCGACGAAGAGGTAGTCCTCCACCTCCACCGTGCCGAATTTGCTGATCCTGCCGATGTCGTTGCGGCCCAGGTCCACCAGCATGTTGTGCTCGGCCAGCTCCTTGGGGTCGCGCAGGAGCTCCTCCTCCAGGGCCCTGTCCTCGGCCTCGGTCCGCCCGCGGGGGCGCGTTCCGGCCAGCGGGAAGGTGTGGAGCACGCCGTCCTCCAGCTTCACCAGGGTCTCGGGCGAGGCGCCGGCGATCTCGATGTCGTCGCTGGAGAAGTAGAACATGTAGGGCGAGGGGTTGGTGGCCCGCAGGACACGGTAGGCGTTGAGCAGGCTCCCCTCGTAGTCGGCGTCCAGGCGGTTGGAGAGCACCACCTGGAAGATGTCGCCCTCGCGGATGTGGTGCTTCGCCCGCTCCACCATGGCGCAGTAGGCATCCTTGTCGAACAGCGCGCGGAAGTCCGAGGTGAGGCGGCCCGGGCGCTCCTGCCGGGGCGTGCCGCCGCGGAGCAGCTCGGCCATGTGGGCCAGCTCCAGCCCGGCCTTGCGGTAGCCGGCCTCGGGGTCGTCGAGCGGGACGTTGAGGATGAGGACGATCTTCTGCCGGAAATTGTCAAACGCGATGACCTTGTCGAAGAGCATCAGGTCCACGTCCTGGAAGCCCTCCTGGTCCTCGGCGTCGAGGCGCAGGGTGGGCTCGGAATATTTCAGGTAGTCGTAGGAGAAGTAGCCGACCAGCCCGCCGGTGAAGGGCGGCAGCCCGGGCAGGCGGGGGCTTTTGTGCGCCTGCAGGACCTGCAGGATGTATTTGCCGGGGTCGTCGGTCTCAAAGGAGACCGAGCCCACGCGCATGACCCCGTCGCGGCAGGTGAGCGCGAGCTTGGGGTCGTAGCCCAGAAAGGTGTAGCGGCCCCACTTTTCGCTGTCCGCCGCGCTCTCGAGCATGTAGCAGTGGGCGGACACGTTCTTCAGGATGCGCAGGACCTCGATCGGCGTGTGGATGTCCGAGTAGATCTCGCAGCTGACGGGAAGCACCTTGTAATCGCCTCCGCGCGCGAATTCCTTCACTTCCGCAAGGCTTGGTTTGATGACCAAAGAAATCCCCTCCGTTTGTGCCGGGGGATAAAAAAACGCCCCCGACAGAATAAAGCTCTGTCAAGGACGAGTGCGATCACCCGCGGTGCCACCTTGATTTGCGGATCGCTCCGCACGCTTGGCAGGATACCAACATATCCCCGGCAACTGACGCATGCCGACACGTCGCGGAATACTCGGCGGAAGCCGCCTTTCCCCGCGCCCTCAGTGGTCCATTTGATGGCCTGCGTCCGGTCCGGCTCCCAGCATCCCCGAACTCTCTGTGCGTGCACAGCCACCGTTATCTCCACGTCAACGGTTTCCTATGAAATTGTACCGATAATAAATTCACAATACACAAAAACGGGGCCGTTGTCAAGAGCGGTTTCCGAAATTCTTTTGCCCGGCCCGGCCCCCGGCCCCCCGTTTTCATTGACACGCGGTCCGCGCGGGACTATAATTATGACAGGAAGTGGAAAGAAACTCACCGCTCCCGCGTCCGCCGCAGGGCGCTGCCGCACCACGCGCCGAGGCACGCGCAGCAGAGGATGAGCACGAGATAGACGAGGTGGAAAAGCCGGGGCTCGCGCAGCGAATACAGGATGAGCAGCACCGCCCCCGGCGCGCCCGCCAGCAGGCCCCACATCCAGCCCGGGCGCGGCAGCAGCAGACCGAGCGCCCCGCCCAGCGCGAAATAGAGCAGGAGGATCACGCCGACCGTGAGCAGCCGTTCCCCGGTCCCGCCGTCGGCGAAGACCGACACGAAAACGCCGAAGAAGGCGAGCAGCCCGCCGGCCAGGCCGCCCAGCAGGATACCGAGCAGTTGCTTCATGGAAGGGCACCTCCGGTTTAGACAGGATTAGGTTCACCTTCATCATACTATCCTATGCGATGGAATGCAAAAAATATTGGGGGGGTGTTTGAGAAATCCACGAAAAAATACGTTCATCCCGCCGCAGACCAACAACAGACACGCTACAAAACGTATAATTACTTTAAATAATTACAGGAGGTATGAGAAATGAGAAGAAAAACAAGCGCGGCCCTTTCCGTTTTGACGGTCCTTGCCCTGCTGGTCGGGGTGTTCCCCGTCACCGCAGCCGCGGTCCTGATGGAGCCGACCTTCAGCGGGACGATCACCAAGACCGTGACTCTGCCCGATGCGGTGACCTTTACCGACGAGGATTTTACCGGCCTGTATGACAAGAACGACGGCGCCGACCTGGCCTCGGTCAGGATCACGGGCACCAACCCCGCCTTCGGCGCCCTGAAGTTGGACGGCGCGGCCTATGCCCTGGGGACCTTCATCCCCCTCGCCGACCTGGAGGACGGCAAGCTCAGCTTTGCGGCGACCGACGACGGCACGGTCTCTTATAGTGTCTATGCCCGTGCCGAGGGTGACGCCACCCAGTACGGCCCGGTCACCCTGACCATCACCGTTGAGGAGGACGACTACGCCGGCACCGTCGACTACACGACCGACAAGAATACTCCCGTCGACCTCGTCGGCGCGCACTTTGCCGATGCCTTTAAGGACGCGACAAACAACGCGCTCTCCTATGTCAACTTCCGGCTTCCGCTGCCCACACGCGGCACGCTCTATATCGACTATGTTTCGCCCTCCCATCCCGGCGACCCCGTGGAGGATGACGTGGATTACAGCGTGAGCGACCTGAGTGACATCACCTTCGTGCCAGCCGAAGATTTCACCGGCAGGGTGAATATTGCCTACACGGCTTACAACGCCGGGGACGACGGCTTCGCCGGCCTGCTGAAGATCACGGTCTCCGTCCCGGAGGCCACCGCCCCGGAGGGTTCCGCCCACTTCAACGATGTGGGCAGAAGACACGCCTGGGCGGTGGAAGCCATCGACTGCCTGTATGACGAGGGCATCATCCAGGGCGTCGGGCACGGGTACTACAACCCCGTCGCCAGCATCTCCAGAGGCGACTTCATCACCATGCTCTGCCGCGCCTTTGACCTCTCCGCGGAGGACTTCACCGGCGGCGGAAAGTCCAACCCCAAGTCCGCCCTTTCCCGTCAGGACGCCATGGTGCTGCTGGTGGAGGCGCTGGACGCGGCCGACAAGACCCTGCCCGCCTCCGGCACCCTCACCCTTGACGACTTCTCCGACAGCGGCAAGATCTCGCCCTACGCCGTGGACGCCGTGGAGACGCTGGTGGAAGCCGGCATCATCCAGGGCTATGACGGCAAACTGAATCCCAAGGCGGGCGTCTCCCGCGCCGAGATGGCCGTCATCCTCTACCGTGTTCTGGACGCGCTGAACCTCATCTGAGCGCCGGCAGGACAGCCCTTTCCTCAAAACGCGCAAAACCCCGGAAGCTTCGGCTCCCGGGGTTTTTTTGCGCGAAAGGGCGCGCGGTGTCATTTTCGTGACACAGATCCCGGAGAGAGAGAATAAGTTGGAACTGAGGTGAGAGCCGTGGATACGAGGGAGATGTTTGCAAGACTGATCAAATGCGAGGCGGGCGGCGAGGGCCTCGCCGGGATGCGGGCCGTGGCCACCGTGGTCATGAACCGCGTGCGGGTCACGGACGGGGAATACGCGCGGGTCTGCCAGGGCAGCCTGCGCAAGGTCATCATCCAGATGTGCCAGTTTTCCTGCTATAAAACGACCATCGGCGGCGCCCCGAACACGCAGAACATCTGGGTGACCACGCCCGAGGATATCCATTTCCAGGTCGCCGACTGGGCCATCAGCGGCGCCATCTATACCGGCGTGGGCAGCCAGTCCCTCTGGTATATGAACCCCTTCCGGCCGGAGTGCCCCAACTTTTTCCCCTACAACAAGACCGGTTACTGGTTTACACGGATCAACGACCACTGCTTCTACAATCCCACCGATCTCTACGCCAAAACCTGATATGCCGGAGGTGCTTTTTTGATGATGAACAACAGCAATATCAACTGGGTCGGGAACAAGGTGTTCGAGTCCGGCTTGTCCCGGCCGAAGAGCCGGAGCTCTTACACGGCCGCACCGGCCGCGCCTGTCGCACCGGTGGCACCGGTCGCGCAAACCGCGCCTGTCGCACCGGCCGCGCCGGCCGGACCGGCGCCGACGCAGCCCCAGACAGCGGCTCCGCCGCAGACCGCGCAGCAGCCCCCCGCGCCGGCGCCCATGCCGTCCGAAATGCCCAAGACGGATGCGGAGTGGCTGGACAGCGCCATAAACCAGGAGGGGCCGCCGCCCTCCACCGAAAAGGGCTACATACCCTATTACCTTGCCAGCAACCTGGGGAAGAGCGTGCGGGCGGAGTTTATTATCGGGAGCAGCCAGTTCGTCGACAAAACGGGGATCCTCATCGAGGTGGGCATCAACTACTTCGTCCTCGCCGACGTCAACTCGCGCACCAATATCATGTGCGACCTCTATTCGGTCAAGTTCGTGACCATCCTGCAGGGTTGAGTCCCGGACAAAAAGGAACCCCCCGGTTTGCGCAGACGCGCAAACCGGGGGGTTCCTGCCGGATGGACCGCTTCATGCGGCCATCGGGTTACTGCTTGGGCTGGTCCTCGGCCTTGGGGGCCGCCGCGGGAGCTGCCTTCGGGGCAGCGGCGGGAGCCGCCTTGGGCGCGGCCGGCTTGATCTCGGGCACCACGCCGTCCACGGTAATGAGGCGGCGGGGGCACTTCTGGGCGCACAGGCCGCAGCCGATGCACTTGTCGTAGTCGATCCGCGCGAGGTTGTCGACCACGGTGATGGCCTCCTTGGGGCAGGCCTTGACGCACAGGCCGCAGGCGATGCAGCCGTCCTTGCAGTTGTTGCGGGTGTCGGGGCCCTTGTCCTTGGAGGAGCAGGGGATGACCACGTGCTTCTTGGTCTTGCGGGGGGCGAGCTGGATGATGCTGCGGGGGCAGATCGCCACGCACTTGCCGCAGGCCACGCACTTCTCGTCGTCCACCTTGGCGACGCCGTCCACAACATGGATGGCGTCGAAGGGGCAGGCCGAGACGCAGGTCCCGAAGCCCAGGCAGCCGAACTTGCAGGAGAGGGGGCCGCCGTTGGGCAGGCGGGAGGCCGCCAGGCAGTCCTCGATGCCCACATACTCATACTTCAGATGGTCGCAGCCGCCGCCGGTGCACTGCACCTGAGCGACCTTGCGGACCGTGTCTCCGGCGGCAACGCCCATGATCTCGGCGATCTGGGCGGCGACGGAAGAACCGCCCGCCGCGCAGAGGCTGACGTCCGCGCCGCTGCCCACCACGGCGGCGGCATAGCCGCCGCAGCCGGGGAAGCCGCAGCCGCCGCAGTTGGCGCCGGGCAGGACGCCCATGATGGCTTCCTGACGCTCATCGACCTCTACGGCGAATTTTTTTGCGGCAAATGCAAGGACCAGTCCGAAGACTGCACCCAAGATGCCGAGCACCAGGACAGCAATAATTACAGTTTGCATTTTCTCAGCACCTCCTTACCAAATCTTCAGGCCGGTAAAGCCCATGAATGCCAGCGCGATGAGGCCGGCGGTGACCAGTGCGATGGGGAAGCCCTCGAAGGACTTGGGGCATTCGGAGAACTCCAACCGCTCGCGCACGCTGGCGAACAGCACGATGGCCAGCATGAAGCCAAGGCCGCCGGTGATGCCGTAGACGACGCTCTCGATGAAGTTGTAGCCCTTCTGCGTGTTGAGGAGGGCGACGCCCAGCACGGCGCAGTTGGTGGTGATGAGGGGCAGGTAGATGCCCAGCGCGGAGTAAAGGGAGGGCATGGACTTCTGCAGGAACATCTCCACGAACTGAACGAGGGACGCGATGACCAGGATGTAGGCGATGGTCTGCATGAACTCCAGTCCGAACTGGACCAGAAGGAACTTGTTGACCAGGTAGGTGAAGATCGAGGCGACGCCCATGACGAAGGTGACGGCGATGCCCATGCCGGTGGCGGTGTCGGTCTTCTTGGAAACGCCCATGAAGGGGCAGATGCCGAGGAACTGGGCGAAGATGAAGTTATTGACCAGAATAGCGCCCAGGGCGATGGTAAACAGCGAAGTCAGGTTCATTTCGCCACCTCCTTCTCAGCGGCCGCTTTTTCTTCCGACTTGCGCAGGCCGTACTGCATGGTTGCGATGACCACGGCCAGGGTCAGGAAGCCGCCCACGGGAAGGATCATGCCCAGGGCGGGGATGCCCTCGGGCAGGATGCGGATGCCGGCGCCGTCGGGGCCGATCAGGCCGCCGCCGAAGGTGCCGTTGCCCAGGAACTCGCGGATGACGCACATGACGACGAGGACCACGGTGTAGCCCAGGCCCTGCATGATGCCGTCCACGGCCGAAGCGGCCACGGAGTTCTTGGAGGCGAAGGCCTCGGCGCGGCCGAGGATGATGCAGTTCACCACGATCAGCGGGATGAACACGCCCAGGTTTTCGGCCAGGGCGGGGACAAAGGCCTGCAGGAGCAGGTCGACCATGGTAACGAAGGTGGCGATGACCACGATGTAGCAGGCGATGCGGATCTTGGAGGGGATGACCTTGCGCAGCATGGCGATGACGATGTTCGAGCAGGTGAGGATCACAAGCACGGACAGGCCCATGCCGATGCCGTTGAAGAGCGTGGTGGTGATAGCCAGGACCGAGCACATGCCCAGCAGCTGGATCAGAACGGGGTTCTGAGTGATCAGACCCTCTTTGAATTGTTGTTTGATGTTCATGATTCTCCCCCTCTTAACCCAAGGTCTGGACGGCTTCCAGAGCGGAGTTCACGCCGACCGTCACTGCACGGGAGGTAATGGTGGCGCCGGTGAGGGCGTCGATGGTGCCGCCGTCCTTGGTCACGGCCAGAGGGCCGCTCTTGCCGACGAACTGGGAGCGGAAAGAATCCTTGGAGGCGTTGGCGCCGAGGCCGGAGGTCTCGCTCATCTTGATGATGGAGACGCCGGAGACGGTGTCGTCGCTGTTCACGCCGACCACCATGCTGATGGCGCCGCCGAAGCCGGAGGGAGCGACCAGGACCACCCAGCCGGCCTCGCCGGCCTGGTAGACGCCGGTCACGATGGGATCGCTGCCGGTGTAGTCGGCCTTGGTGTAGCTGTCGGCCATGAGCACGGCCTGCATGGCCGCGTCGGTCTTGGCCTGGATGCTCTTGGCGATGGGCTCGACGGTGATCATGTTGACCATGCCAAGGAGCAGGGAACAGACGGCGCAGATGGCGCAGAGGATTACGACCAGGCGTCCCATGGAGGGAGCGGCCTTTTTGGTTTCATTCATTATGCGCGGCCCCCTTTCTTGGCTTCCTGAGCTGCCTTTTTCATCTCGGGCGTCACGCCGTAGCGGGAGGGCGCGCCGACCTTGTCTAGCAGCCAGACGGTGGTGTTCATGATGAGGATGGCGTAGGAGACGCCTTCCGGATAACCGCCGAAGTAGCGGATGAACACGGTGAGCAGGCCGCAGCCGATGCCGAAGATCACTTCGCCCTTGGCGGTGACCGGGGAAGTGGTGTAGTCGGTGGCCATGAAGAAGGCGCCGATCATCAGGCCGCCGCCGAACAGGCTGTAGAGCATCCACTCGAGGTTGTTGTTCCCACGGGGGAAGAGGAAGGTGAGGACGGCCACGGTGCCGATGAAGGCGGCGGGGATCCGGACGCGGATGACGCCGCGGACGATCAGGTAGACGCCGCCGATGAGGAGCATCAGGGCCGAGACCTCGCCCACGCAGCCGCCGATGTTGCCGACGAACATGTTGAGCAGGGAGACGTTGGGCAGGATGCTCTTGTGCATGAAGTCAATGGAGAGCGGGGTGGCCGAGGTGACCGCGTCGGGCACGGACATGCCGATGCCGGCCCACTCCAGCGGCTTGACCCAGGTGGTCATGGCGATGGGGTAGCAGAGCATCAGGAAGGCGCGGCCGGCCAGCGCGGGGTTGAGGAAGTTCTTGCCCAGGCCGCCGAAGAGCTGCTTGACCACCACGATGGCGAAGAAGTCGCCGATCAGGATGATCCAGTAGGGCAGGGTGACCGGGGAGACAAAGACCAGCAGCACGCCGGTGATGACGGCGGAGAGGTCACCCGTCGTGTTGGACTTCTTCATCAGCCTGCGGTAGGCGTATTCAAAGAACACGCAGCCGAACACGGACACGAGGGTGGTGGTGAGCGCGCGCGGGCCGAAGAAATAGACTCCGATGCCCAGGGCGGGGATCAGGGCGATGAGCACATCCAGCATCAGG
The DNA here is from genome assembly GCA_964627025.1 of uncultured Oscillospiraceae bacterium. Classification (GTDB taxonomy): domain Bacteria; phylum Bacillota; class Clostridia; order Oscillospirales; family Oscillospiraceae; genus JAEWRY01. The sequence continues at coordinate 9,960 of CAZVHV010000033.1, forward strand.
TTCCGCGTACCGACGGACGAGGAGGCGTGAGGAGAGGATGCAACGCTCAGTTTCAGCTTCTCGTTCATGCTTTTGCCTCCTTCTGCTTCTGCGCCAGGCTGCGGATCTCAAATTTCGCCGTGCGGAACGAGTGGACGAGCGGGATCCGGGCGGGGCAGATGTACTGGCAGGAGCCGCACTCGATGCAGTCCATGATCCGGAGGTTCTCCACGTCGCGCCACAGGCGCTTCTCGGCGTAAAGATGCATGTAGATCGGGGTGAGGTGCATCGGGCACACGTTGACGCAGCGGCCGCAGCGCAGGCAGGCCTGCTCGGGGTCCTGGATGGGCAGGTCGTTGGCGGTGAGGCAGAGGATGGAGTTGGTCGCCTTGCCCATGGAGACGTCGAGGTCATACAGGGCAACGCCCATCATGGGGCCGCCCGAGATGACGCGCGCGGGGTCGGCGCCGAATCCGCCCGCCTCTTCGAGGAGGTTGGCGAAGGGGGTGCCGATCGGGGCCAGGAGGTTCATGGGACGGGCGATGGCGCTGCCGGTCACGGTGACCACCCGCTTGACGAGGGGGAGGCCGAGGACGACGGCGTCATAGATGGCGGCGGCGGTGGCTACGTTGAAGACGCAGCAGCCGACGTCGGCCGGCAGCCCGCCGGGAGGCACCTCGCGGCCGGTCACGCGCTGGATGAGCTGCTTCTCCGCGCCCTGCGGGTAGCGGGTGCGCAGAGTCTCCACCGTGATGCCGGTCTCGCCGGGAGGCAGAAGGCTCTTCAGATGCTCGATGGCGTCGAGCTTGTTGCCCTCCACGCCGATGGTGGCCTTGTCCAGGCCCAGCGCCTGCATCAGGATGCGGGCGCCGCCGATGACGCGCTCGCCCTGCTCCAGCATCAGGCGGTGGTCGGCGGTGATGTACGGCTCGCACTCGGCACCGTTCAGAATGATGGTGTCGGCCTTGCCGATGGCGGAACCGATCTTTACGTGGGTGGGGAAGCCCGCGCCGCCCATACCGGTGATACCGGCGGATTTGATGATCTCGACGAGTTCCTGCGGGGTGAGGGACTCAATGTTGGTGCGGGGTTTGCAGTCTGGACAGAGAGTATCCTGGAAATCGTTTTCGATGACCACGGAGAGCATCTTGTCTCCGTTGGCGTGGGGACGCGGCTCCACGGCGATGACCTTGCCGGAAACGCTGGCGTGGATGGGCGCGCCAAGACCGGCGATCTCACCGATCTGCTGACCTACTGTTACGGCGTCTCCCACGTTTACAATGGGCTTACAGGGCGCGCCCAGATGCATGGACATGGGGATGACCACCTGAGCTGGCGCCTTGGAGAGCGGGACGATGGGTTTCCGCTCGGTGGCCTCCTTGTGCTCGGCGGGGTGGACGCCGCCATAAAACTTATGGTTCATAGCATCACCTCTCTACTTTCTCATTGCTCGGTTTATTTCTCTTACACTTGTCTTTGTTGGTTTGCCTGTCCTGCCTTTTTGCCCTGCGATTCCCCAGTCACAGCACGGCGCGCAGACAACCGCGGAAATACTCGACGGTCTCCAATCCAAACTCTATTTATGATAGTACGAAACTGACGGATTGTCCAGTCTTTTGTCGTGGAAAAAGCTTCGGTTTGTCATTATTTTTCTTCGGCGGGGGCCGGAAAAAAGGCGTGGGGGAAGAAGAAGGGCCCTTCTTTGGAGAAAAGTTAAAAAACGGGCGGGCGGGAAGACCGTTCCTTGACCAAAACGGAGAAAGCACGGAAAACAAAAATCCCGGATTGACAAACCGTACGGAAGAAGATATGATAACAAATAACATATACGCAAAGCATACAATGCAAAGTGGCAAGGAACGGGTAAGTACAGACGCGGCGCGGACACAGAGAGGGAGCGGGTGGTGA
>CAZVHV010000034.1:0-11786 GCA_964627025.1 uncultured Oscillospiraceae bacterium
CCGGCTTCGGCGGCCTCTATCATGCCCGCGTCCTCGCTGACCGGGATAAACGCGCCGGAAAGCCCGCCCACATGGCCCGAAGCCATCACCCCGCCCTTTTTCACAGCGTCGTTTAAGAGCGCGAGCGCGGCGGTGGTGCCGGGCGCGCCCGCATACTCCAGACCCATTTCGGTGAGGATGTGCGCCACTGAATCGCCGATCGCGGGCGTGGGCGCGAGCGATAAATCCACAATGCCGAAAGGCACGCCGAGGCGTTTGGACGCTTCCCTTGCCACCAATTGCCCCATGCGCGTGATGCGGAAGGCTGTCCTTTTGATTGTTTCCGCGACTTCGTCGAACGGCTGCCCCTGCACGCGCGCGAGCGCGCATTTGACAACGCCGGGGCCGGATACGCCCACGTTGATGACGCATTCTGGCTCGCCCGTGCCATGGAACGCGCCCGCCATGAAGGGGTTGTCCTCCACGGCGTTGCAGAAGACCACCAGCTTGGCGCAGCCGAAGCCGTCGCGGTCGGCGGTGCGCGCGGCGGCCTTCTTCACGATCTGCCCCATGAGGGCCACCGCGTCCATGTTGATGCCCGCCTTGGTGGAGCCCACGTTGACCGAGGAGCATACGAAGTCGGTGACGGCGAGGGCTTCCGGAATGGATTCGATAAGCTTCCGGTCGCTGGTGGTGAAGCCTTTCTGCACGAGCGCGGAAAAGCCGCCGATGAAGTCCACGCCGCATGTCTTGGCGGCGTTGTCCATCGCGACGGCGAAGGGGACATAGTCGCTGGTGTCCGACGCGGCGGCGATCATGGCCATGGGAGTGACCGAAATGCGCTTGTTGACGATGGGGATGCCGAACTCCTGTTCAATGACGCGGCCGGTCTCCACCAGCTTTTCCGCGCGGCGGGTGACCTTGTCGTAGATGCGGGTGCAGGCCGCCTTGGGGTCGGAATGCGCGCAGTCAAACAGGGAGATCCCCATCGTGATGGTGCGGATGTCCAGATGCTGCTGGTCGATCATTTGAATGGTTTGCAGGATCTCATTGGTATTGATCATGGTGTGCTCCTTCTGTCAGAGATTCGGGAATCCGGCACCGGACCGATCCCCCGCGTTCGCTCAGATGCGGTGCATGGCGTTGAAAATATCCTCACGCTGTGCGCGGATATCCAGGCTGCGGGCCTTTCCCTGGGCCTCCAGCAGGGCGGCCAGCTCGGAAAAAGGCAGCTTGCAGTTGGCGGCATCCACCAGCATGATCATGGTGAAGTACTCCTGCAGAACGGTCTGGCTGATATCCAGGACGTTTACGTTCTGATCTGCGAGCAGGTTGCAGACGGAGGCGATGATGCCCACCTGGTCCCTGCCGATGACGGTGACAATGGCTCGCATAGTAAAAAACCTCTTTCTTAGTTCAATTCGTCCAGCGTTAATCCAAACGCTTTGGAAAAATGCGCAAGAAAATAATCCAGTTCGGGCATGCGGCAGTCCTGCAGCAGCGCGAGGGTCTCCTCGGCCGCCCGCTTGAATTCGCTGTTGCCCGCGTCCAGCTCCTCCAGGCACTTGAGATAGGCGGCCAGCTTGTCCGCCGCCTTCACGATCCGGTGCACCTCCGCGTCGCCGCCCCGCAGCAGAGGGGCGTAGGCGGGCTGCAGCGCTTCGGGCAGCATGGAGAGCAGCTTTCCCTCGGCCACCGCCTCCACTTTTTTATAGGCGTCCCGGATCTCGGGGTTATAGTATTTCACAGGCGTGGGCAGATCACCGGTGAGGATCTCCGGCGCGTCGTGAAAGAGGGCGGCGGCGGCGCAGGCGTTCGGGTCGGCCGGGAGGCCGAAGATGTCCCGCCGGATCAGGGCCAGCGCGTGCGCCAGCACGGCCACCATATGGGAATGCTCCTGGATGTTTTCGGTATAGCTGTTGCGCATGAGCGACCAGCGGTTGATATACCGCATCCGGGAGATGAGAGCAAAGAAATGATGGGACATAAAAGGCTCCTATTCCGCTGCATAAGCGGCTGTTTCGGCACGGAGCACGGAGACCTCCTCGTCGGTCCCGTACACCTCGACCGTCACCGGACCCGAGAGATCGAGGGAGAACAGGTCGAGGATGGATTTCCCGTTGGCGCGATGCCGGCCGGACAGGACGTTCACCTCGCAGCGGCAGCGGCCGGCGGCATCCGCAAACTTCCTGACGTCGCTGACCGAGGTGAGAAGGACGGAGAACGCGGGCATAAGCAGGAACCTCCAAAAATTTTTGCCTCTTGGCATTAGCGCTTGAAACAAGTATAATGGTTCTATTCGTCCCGGCTTTCGCCCGTTCCCCGCAAAAACGGGACAAAATACCATTCGGACGCGCCAAAAACCGCTTTCCGACCTATTATACAACAAAGCGGAGCAGAAACACAACCGGGAATTCCCCTTTTTTCTGCTTCTTCCTGTGAGGGTTCCTTATGAAAGTCGCCATCCATACCCTTGGCTGTAAGGTCAATCAATACGAAACGCAGGCCCTGGAACGCGAGCTCACCGTCCGGGGCCATGTCCTGGTGCCCTTCGACGGGCCGGCCGACGCCTATCTTATCAACACCTGCACCGTCACGGCGGTGAGCGATAAAAAATCCCGGCAGGCCATCCGGCGGGCCCGCAGGCGCAGCACGCACGCCTTGGTGGCGGTCTGCGGCTGCTACGCCCAGACCGACCCAGATTCGGTCAAAACGCTTGGCGTGGATCTGGTCGCGGGCACAGGCGACCGGATGGGGTTTCTCGACCGCCTGGAGGCGCTGGCGGAGGAACGGACGCCCGAACTGCCGGTCGTCCGCGTGGACGACGCCCTTTCCCGCCGGGTCTTCGAGCGCCTGCCCGCCGGCGGGCTGGAGGGTCGCACCCGCGCCATGCTCAAGGTGGAGGACGGCTGCGTCAACTTCTGCTCCTACTGTATCATTCCCTAAGCGCGCGGTCCCATCCGCTCCCTGCCGCTCGCGGCAGGGGTGGACGAGGCGAAGCGGCTCGCGGCCGAGGGCTATCACGAGATCGTGATCACCGGCATCGAGATCTCCTCCTACGGCTCTGATTTTAAGGACGGCACCGCCCTCATCGACCTTGTGGAGGCCGTCTGCGCCGCCGTGCCCGGCCTGCGCGTCCGGCTCGGCTCGCTGGAGCCGCGCACCGTCACGGCGGAGTTCTGCGCGCGGGCCGCGGCGCTGCCCAACCTCTGCCCCCATTTCCACCTCTCGCTCCAGAGCGGCTGCGACGCCACCCTCAAGCGGATGAACCGGAAATACGACACCGCGCGCTATAGCGAGTCGGTCACCCTGCTGCGCGCCCACTTTGACCGCCCCGCCATTACCACCGACGTGATCGTCGGCTTCCCCGGCGAGACCGAGGAGGAATTTGCGCAGACGCTGGACTTCGTGCAAAACTGCGCCTTTGCCGCCATGCATATCTTCCCCTATTCCCGCCGCGCGGGCACGCCGGCCGCCGGGATGCCCGGGCAGGTCCCGAAGGCGATCAAAGAGGAGCGGGCCCGCCGCTGCGCCGCGCTCGCCGCCGAACTGTCGGAGGCCTATCTCGCCGGATGGGTGGGCGCCGTTCTTCCGGTCCTCTTCGAGGAGGAGAAGGACGGTCTCTGGCGCGGCTTCGCCCCCAACTACACCGAGGTGCGCGCCGAAGGGGAAGCGCTGCACAACGTCCTGCGGACGGTGCGGATCACCGGCGCGGAGCCCGGCTTTTTGCTGGGGAAAATTTCAGACGCGGAGGGTTCCAAATGAGTTATGCCGACCAGGTGTTCATCCAAAACTGCAAAGAGATTTTAAAAGACGGGGTTTGGGACACCGATCAGAACGTCCGCCCGCGCTGGGAGGACGGCGCGCCCGCCCACACGATCAAAAAGTTCGGCATCGTCAACCGCTACGACCTGCGGAAGGAATTTCCCATCCAGACCATCCGGAAGATGTACCTGAAAAGCGCGGTGGACGAGCTGCTGTGGATCTGGCAGAAAAAATCCAACAACGTCCGCGACCTCTCCAGCCATATCTGGGACGCGTGGGCGGACGAGAACGGCAGCATCGGCAAGGCGTACGGCTATCAGCTGGGCGTGAAGCACCGCTACCCCGAGGGGGAGTTCGACCAGGTGGACCGGGTGCTCTACGACCTGAAACACAACCCCGCCTCGAGGCGCATCATGACCAACCTCTACAACCACCACGACCTGTCCGAGATGGCCCTCTACCCCTGCGCGTATTCCATGACCTTCAACGTCAGCGGCAGGGTCTTAAACGCCGTTTTGAACCAGCGGTCGCAGGACATGCTCACCGCCAACGGCTGGAACGTCATGCAGTATGCCGTTTTGGTGCACATGCTGGCGCAGGTGAGCGGGCTCACGGCCGGAGAGCTGGTCCATGTGATCGCCGACGCCCACATCTACGACCGCCATGTGCCCATTGTGCAGGAGCTCATCGGCCGCGCGCCGTTCGATGCCCCAAAGCTGGTCATCGACCCCGCCGTGACCGATTTCTACGCGTTCACCAAGGACAGCTTCCGGCTGGAGGGGTACCGGTGCCACCCGCTGGACACACCCATTCCCGTCGCGGTGTGACCCCGAATCGAAGCAAAAGGAGAGAAATGCCATGAAGCTTATCGTCGCGGCCGATCAAAACTGGGGCATCGGGTGCCGGAACCGGCTGCAGGTCCATATCCCCGCCGATCTCGCGCGCTTTAAAGCCCTCACCATGGGCCACCCGGTCCTGCTGGGCCGCAAGACGCTGGAGACTTTTCCGGGGGGCAGGCCGCTCAAGGGGCGGCGCAACCTCATCCTCTCCAGGAACCCGGAGTTCCGGGCGGAGGGCGCGGAGGTCTATCCTTCCCTGGACGAGGTCCTGGCCGCCGCGCCCGGGGACACCTTCGTCATCGGCGGTGAGAGCGTCTACCGCATGCTGCTCCCGTACTGCGACACGGCGTACGTCACCAGGCTGGACGCCGCCCTGCCCGCCGACTGCTGGTTCCCGGACCTGGACGCCGATCCCGCGTGGGAGGTTGCCGAGGAGGGGGAGCCGCTGGAGCACGACGGGCTCGGGTTCCGCTATGTGACCTACCGGAGGGTGAAGCCGCATGTACCGGGATGAGATCGGCGCCTACGTCCCCCAAAACGAGCAGGAGGATACCGACCGGCGGCTGATGCTGGAGTACATCCGGCGCTTTCCCGACACCATCCTCACGCGAGAAAACGAATTCGCGCACGTCACCAGCTCGGGCTTTATCGTGAACGCCGATGCCTCCAGGGTGCTCTTCGCGCATCACAATATCTATAAAGTCTGGGCATGGACGGGCGGGCACGCCGACGGGGAGGCGGACCTGCTTTCGGTCGCGCTGCGGGAGGCCGCAGAGGAGACCGGCGTCGTCCATGTCCGCCCCCTGTCCGCCGAGATCGCCTCGCTGGACATCCTTCCGGTGTGGGGACATGTGAAGCGCGGGCGCTATGTGGCCGCCCACCAGCACCTCAACGTCACCTATCTGCTGACAGCCGACGAAAACGACCCGCTGGCCGTGCGGCCGGAGGAGAACACCGGGGTGGCCTGGCTCCCGGCGGAGCATCTTTTGGAATTCACCAACGAGTGGGAGATGGACGGGGTCTACACCAAGCTGCTGGCGCGGGCGAGGGCCCTGCTGAAACGATAAAAAAAACGAGCCGCGAAAGCGGCTCGTTTTTATTTGCTCAGGGAGACAGGTCCACCTGACGGCGGAGCAGAGAGAGCGGCGGCACGGCGCAGGGCAGCCGCATGCGGAAGACCATCTGAGGGTTCCGGGGCTCGCGGAGGGGAAGTCCGTCCGCGTCGGTCATGTCCGGAACGGAAAAGGCGACCGGACGGAGATCCGGTCCCAGCAGCTCCACCGAGTCCCCCGCCGAAAATTTATTGCGGAGGGAGAGGGTCGCGTTGCCGTTTTCATCGCAGGACCGGACCACCGCGCAGACCTGCCAGTCCCGGAGATAGCGGGAATTTTGGGTGTACTGCCCCGGCTCTCCGTAAAAAAAGCCGGTGGAGTAGTGCCGGTGGCTCACCTTTTCCACCTCGCCGCGCCAGACCTCGTCCAGCGGGAGGCCCGCCGCTGCGGCGTCGATGGCGTGGCGGTACGCGCCCGTGACAACGGCGGCGTAATAGGCGGACTTTGCGCGCCCCTCGATTTTCAGGGAGTCTACCCCCGCGTCCAGCAGGTCGGGGATATGGTCGATCATGCACATGTCCCGGGCGTTGAGGATGTAGGTGCCCGTTTCGTCTTCATAGACCGGGAAGTATTCCCCCGGCCGCTTTTCCTCCACCAGGGCGTACTGATAGCGGCAGGGCTGCGCGCAGGCGCCCCGGTTGGAGTCGCGCCCGGTCATGTAGCCGGACAGCAGGCACCGGCCGGAGTAGGAGACGCACATCGCGCCGTGCACGAAAACCTCCAGCTGCAGCGCTTTGGGGGTCTTCGCGCGGATGTCAGCGATCTCCTCCAGACTGAGCTCCCGGGCCAGGATCACCCGGTCCGCGCCCAGATCGTACCACGCGGAGGCGGACTGATGGTTGACGATGCTGGCCTGGGTGCTGATGTGGACCTGCAGCTTCGGGGCATATTTTTTTACCAGCGACAGCACGCCCACGTCGGCCACGATGGCGGCGGTGACACCGGACCGGTTCAGGAAGGACAGCCATTCGGGCAGGCGGTCCACCTCGTCGTTGCGCGGCATGGTGTTGCAGGTGACGTGGACGGCGACCCCGTTGGCCGCGCAGAGCGCCACGGCCTGCTTCAGCTCCTCCGGCGTAAAGTTTCCGGCGAAGGAGCGCATCCCGAAATCGCTGCCGGCCAGATAGACGGCGTCCGCGCCGTAAGCGACCGCCATGCGCAGGCGTTCCATGTCCCCCGCGGGGGCGAGCAGTTCCGGACGTTTACTCATGCTTTAAGGACGCCAGGAATTTCTGGAATTCGGCGTAGGTATTGAAGAAATGGTGGACGCCGTCATCACCCAGCGCGTAGAAGTAATAGCCGGTATGGTCGGGATTCATGGCGGCGCGGATGGCGGTCATGCCCGGGTTGGAAATCGGTCCGGGGGGCAGGCCCTTGTACAGATAGGTGTTATAGGGGCTGTCCACGGTTTTATAATCCTCCTGCGTCACGACCTGTCCGGCGGGCAGGACATACTGGATGGAAGCGTCGATGTTGAGGAACCCGGCCGTCTCGGCCGAGGTGTTGTTCAGGCGGTTATAGATGACTGAGGCGATGGTGCTCTGGTCGCTGCCGTCGGTCTCCTTCTCGATCATGGAGGCGATGATGAGGACATCGCGAACGGTCTTGCCACTGTCGGTGATCTCCTTGCGCATGCTCTCGGTGATCTTGCCGTCGAAATTGACCAGCATCTTGTTGAGGACATAGAGCGGATCATCGCCCAGGTAAAAATTATAGGTGTCGGGGAAAAGATACCCCTCCAGCCGGGTCGCGTCGCCCAGCGGGATGCCCTGCAGGAAGGAAAAGGCATAGTCGTGCGAGGCGGCCGTATCGTTCAGCTTGTCCACCGTCGAGACCCCTTTTTCCTCCAGGAGCTGAAAGATCTGCTGCACGGTATAGCCTTCCGGGATGGTGATGGCGGCCTGCTGGCGGCTGGCCGAATTCCGGCTCATATTGTTGACAATGGCGCCGTAGTCCATATCGGTGTTCAGCTCGTAGGTGCCGGCCGTGACCTTGTCCGCCGCGCCGGAGAAAAAGGAAAATATTCTGAACACCAGCTTGTACTCGATGATGCCGTTGTCTTTCAGCTCATCCACCACATCGTTGAAATCAGCGCCCTCGGCGACGGTGATGACGGCCGTGTGCTCCGGCTTGTTGAGCGCGAGCACATCGCTGGCGGTGACCCACCCGATGCCGGCCAGCAGCGCGGACAGGCCGATCACAAACAGAACATAGGTCAGCGCTCCGGACATGAAAGGCCGGTTCTGCCGCCCGTCCGTGTGGTTCAGCCTGCGGGGGCCGGCCTGCTTTTTTTTCTCCTCCTGTGACATGAAAACAACTCCTAATCTTTGAAAGACGAAAAATACATTTGCCGCATGGAACCTGCTCCTGCCGCGTCTCATAGTATGGCGTGAGAGAGGTGAGAGACCATGTGCTTTGGAAACGGCTTTGGCGGAAACGGCTGCCTGTGTATCATTCTGATCATCTGCATCCTGTGCTGCTGCTGTGGCTGCGGATCCGGCTGCGGCTGCGGCTGCAACGAGAACATGTGAGGCAGAAAGCAGGGTACTTAGGCACGGGTCAAAGCGGGGCGAAAGCCCCGCCTTGCGCCGTCAACTGAAAAACATCGACTCGGTCAGGACAAGCCCCACGGGGACGTCGGTAGCTTCCCGGGGCAGGGCGTCCTGCAGCACGAGATCCCTGCAAAGCCCGACGGTGCGCCCCCGGTAGTTTGCCAGATAGCGGTCGTAATAACCGCCGCCCTGTCCCAGCCGAAAGCGGCGCCTGTCGTAGCACAGGGCGGGCACAAGAATGAGGTCGATCCCGCCGGGGTCCAGCACGGGGCAGTCTTCGCCCGGCTCCGGGATGCCGTAAGCCCCGGGGCGGAGAAGCTGACCCGCCGTCACCATCCGGGCCTCCATCCGGCATCCGGGCAGACAGCGGGGGAGGGCGACCGTTTTTCCTCTCTCAAGCAGAGGGAGAAGGAGTCGGCCCGTGTCCGGTTCGGTCCCCGTGCCGCAGAAGAGCAGAAGGGCGCGCGCCTCCGCCACCTCGGGCAGTGCCAGAAAGCGGGCGAACAGCTTCTCATCGGAGACAGCCCGGGCCTCTTCGGACAGGCCGGCCAAAACCGCCCGGATCTGACGGCGCAGCGCCGCCTTTTCCTCAGTGATGATAATGGACATCCTCCTTTACCCTGCGGGCGGCCTCCTGGCCCTTCAGGACCTCCACCAGCTTCAGCCCGAACTCAAAGGCGGAGCCGGGGCCCTCGCCGGTGATGATGCGTCCGTCGACCACCACGCTCTGCCCCTTTTTCACCACGGCGGAGCCCATCTCGGGCTCCAGGCCGGGATAGCATACGGCCTGCCGCCGGTCGAGGATGCCCATGCGGGCGAGGATGGTGGGCGCCGCGCAGATGGCGGCCAGGTAACAGCCCTTGTCCCCCGCGCGCTGGATCATGGATGTGGCAAAGAGGTTCATCTGGATGGACTCCACGCCGCCCAGCCCCCCGGGCAGGACCAGCATCCGGAGCCGCTCCAGTTCTGCCTGTTCCAGCGTCAGATCGGCAACAACAGTGATGCCGTGGCCGCCCGTGACCGCAAGCGTGTCCAGTCCGACGAAAAGAACCTCCACACCTGCGCGGCGGAGAAGGTCGGCGGGTACGATGGCCTCTGCTTCCTCAAAGCCATCGCCAAGCAGGATATAAACCATGGCGCTACCTCCAAATCGTTATGATCGGTTGACAACATCCCAGATCTCGGCATGGATATCCTCCACACGGCGCAGCTGTCCGTCGGAATCCAGGCAGGGGATGCGCTTCCAGCCATAAAGCCCGGCGGCGGAAAGCGCAGTCCGGCGGCAGAGCGCGAGGTATTCGGAATCCACTTCGTGGATATCTCCCTTGGTATGGGTGGCGGCCTGACGGCGGCGCAGATTTTCCACCGCTTTGTCCGTCGGCATGTCCAAATAAAGCACAAGGTCCGGCTGAGGCAGCCCGAGCTTGTCATATTCATAATCGAAAAGCCAGTGGAAAAAAGCCTCCCACTGGGTATCCGGCAGCTTGCAGGCCTGATGGACCGCGTTGGAAGTGGTATAGCGGTCGGCGAGCACCAGACCGCCGCTCCGGTAATAATCGCCCCAGACCTTTTTCCAGGAGGCGTAGCGGTCCACCGCGTAAAACGAGGAAGCGGCGTAGGCGTTCACGTCGGACGGATGGGTGCCGAACTCACCGTTCAGGTACATCCGCAGCAGCATGGAAGACGGCTCGCGGTACTGGGGAAAAACGAGACGCTGGAAAGAACGCCCCTCCGCCTGCATGTGCTCGCACAGGCGGGCAAACTGCGTGGATTTTCCGGAACCGTCGGTTCCCTCGAATACGATCAGTTTTCCAGACATTGATAAGACCATTCCTCTCGCGAAGGCAGAACACAAAATACGCCCGTCACCGTGACCCCCTGATACGCGCGCCGGCGGCGGCCGTCAGGAAAAGGGGGAGCTTGGCCATGCGCCCGATGCGGCTCGGCTGGCTGAGCAGACGGTAAAGCCACTCCAGCCCGAGGCGCTGCCAGCCTTCCGGCGCACGCTTCACCGTGCCGGAAAACACGTCCAGCGCGCCGCCCAGCCCCACCAGAAGGTGGGCGCCGGTGGCCGGTCCGAACTCCGCCATCCAGTTCTCCTGCTTCGGAGCGCCCAGACAGACAAACACCACGTCGGCGCCCGCGGCGCGGATCGCTTCCGCCACCGGCGCGTCGGAGGTGAAATAGCCGTCACGGACACCGCAGATGAGGAGACCGGGACAGCTGCCGCGCAGATTGGCGGCAGCCTGCTCGGCCACGCCCGGTTTGGCGCCCAAAAGGAACAGCTTCCTGCCGTCCCTGGCGTGCGCGGGCAAATGTCCGGACGCGAAATCGAGGCCCGGCACGCGTTCCCGCAGCGGGCGGCCCAGTATTTTCGCGGCGTACACGATCCCGATGCCGTCGGGCAGGACCAGACTGGCCCGGTTGAGGACCCCGCGGTACCCCTCGTCCGCCCGGGCAAGGTTCACCAGCTCGGGGTTGGGGGTGACCACATAGTGAAAGCCGCCGGCCGCCATGGCGGCGCCGCGTTCCACCGCTTCCGTCAGAGTGATGTCGTCGAAATGCACACCTAAAATGTCGATACCCAAATCCCATGCCTCCGCATACCTGTAATCGCTTGTATTTTATCACAGCGCAAGAAAAAAGTCCATGAGAAAAGCGCCGTCCATCGGGAAGGTCCCGAACAGACGGCGCTTTGCGGGCCGGTTAGTCCGCCAGAATGCCGGTGTAGGTGAGGATGGAGGAGAGGAGCGCGGCGGCCTCCCCGCGCGTGGTCGCACCGTGCGGGTCGAGCTTGTCGACCGGGGCGAAAAGGAGATTGACCTCCCCGCCGAACGGATTCTTCTGGCTCTCCCCCAGAAGCCAGACCGAGCTCTTGGCCCAGCTGCTGTACGCCGCCAGCCTCTGATCGGCCAGCGCGTCCGCGCCGGGTCCCGCCTTGTTCGTCTCGTAGAAGGCAAGATTCAAACGCGCGGAAAGACGTGCCATGATCGTGATGAACTGCTCGTGGGTAATGGTATCCAGCGGATGGAAGGCGCCGTCGCCGAAGCCCTCCACCAGGCCCATACGATACATTTCGTTGACATAAGGGGCGTACCACGCGCCGGCGGGCACGTCGGAAAAAGCGTTTCCAGACGTATCGTTCTTGGTGTTCATGGCCTGGGCCAGCAGCGCGCACAGCTCCGCGCGGGTCATGGTGCTGTCGGGGTGGAAGGTGCCGTCGCCAAAGCCCTTCACGATCTCATAGGTGCTCAGGGTGTCGATTTCGGTTTGGTAAGGGGAAGACGCCACGTCGGAAAAGACACGGGGCGTATAGTCCACATCGTACTGCTGGGCGAGTCCGGCCGCCGTGGTCTCGGTCCACTGGCCGCCGCCCTTCCCAAGGAAGAGCTTCGCCGAGGGCGGCAGCGCCTCCAGCAGTTCGGCAAAAGCGGGGCGCATCTCGTCGCTTGTGGCATCGGCCAGGTTGAGGTACCAGCGCCAGCCGCCAAGATGCAGGCGGAGAACCCCGTCGTTTGCACTCTTCGGGTCTGAGGCGC
>CAZVHV010000035.1:0-1128 GCA_964627025.1 uncultured Oscillospiraceae bacterium
CCTTCAACGAAGGCGCATGGAACGGCGTCAAGGAATATGCGGAAGAAAACGGCATCACCTATGCCTATTACCGCCCTTCCGAGGACTCCACCGAGGCCCGCGAGGAGACCATGAAATCCGCGATTTCCAAGGGCGCCAAGGTGATCGTATGCCCGGGCTACCTGTTTGAAGAGGCCGTGTATGATATGCAGACCGCATATTCCGACGTCGAGTTTCTCCTGTTGGACGGCCAGCCCCATACCGCGGACGACAACACCCCTAACGCCACCGCCAACACCCACTCCATCTTGTACAAGGAGGAGCAGGCCGGCTATCTGGCCGGATACGCCGCTGTGATGGACGGCTACCGGAAGCTCGGCTTCCTGGGTGGCATGTCCGTCCCCGCCGTTGTCCGCTATGGCTACGGCTATATCCAGGGCGCCGACGCGGCCGCGGCCGAGCTGGGCCTGAAGCCGGGCGACGTCGAGATGAACTACTGGTACTCCGGCGTTTTCTCTCCCTCCGATGATATCAAGACCAAAATGGACGGCTGGTACACCGGCGGCACCGAGGTCATCTTCTCCTGCGGCGGCGGCATTTATCTGAGCTGCGTGGCCGCCGCTGAGGCCGCGGGCGGCAAGGTGATCGGCGTGGACGTGGACCAGTCCGCCGAGTCCGAGGTCATCATCACCTCCGCCATGAAGGCGCTGAGCCACTCGGTGGTCCTGGCTCTGACTTCCCTGTATGACAACGGCGGTACCTGGAATGCCGATTATGCCGGCAAGACCGCCGTCCTCGGCGCGGCGGAAGACTGTATCGGTCTCCCCACCGCCGACGCTTCCTGGAGGCTGAAACACTTTACCGTCGACCAGTATAATGCGCTGTACGCCAAACTCAAGGACGGCACCATCGTGGTGGACAATAGCTCCGACAGCACCGTTACCCCCGTCACCAACATCGTGTCTGTGGATTACCAGGGCTGAGCCGCTGCCTGCGCAAGGAGGACATTCGGAGGAATGTCCTCCTTTTCTGTCATAATGTCGAATTCGGCATTTATTAATCCATGTGCTTCCTGTATAATATGCATAGGGTCCAAATACGCCTTGAGTTAGGAGTGAGGTTATTGGATGATTATGTGATCGAAATGCT
>CAZVHV010000035.1:1138-9736 GCA_964627025.1 uncultured Oscillospiraceae bacterium
CGAAATGCTGGGGATCACCAAGGAATTTCCAGGCATCATGGCCAATGATGACGTCACCCTTCAGCTGCGAAGGGGCGAGGTGCATGCCCTGCTGGGAGAAAACGGAGCGGGCAAGTCCACGCTCATGAGCGTGCTCTTTGGGCTCTATCAGCCCGAAAAGGGCATCATCAAAAAGAACGGCCAGCCTGTGAAGATCAACGATCCAAATGACGCCAACGCTCTGGGCATCGGCATGGTGCACCAGCACTTTAAGCTGGTGGAGGTCTTCTCTGTCCTGGAGAACATCATCCTCGGTGTGGAGCCAAACAGGATGGGCTTCCTCCAGACCGCGCAGGCGCGGGAAAAGGTCCTCGCCCTCTCCGAGCAGTACGGCCTGCGGGTAGACCCCGACGCCCGCATCGAGGACATCTCGGTCGGGATGCAGCAGCGGGTCGAGCTTTTGAAGATGCTCTACCGGGAAAATGAGATCCTTATCTTCGACGAACCAACCGCCGTTCTGACGCCGCAGGAGATCGGCGAGCTTATGGAGATCATGCGGGGGTTCACCCGCGAGGGCAAATCCATCCTCTTCATCACCCACAAGCTCAATGAGATCATGGCGGTGGCCGACCGCTGTACCGTTCTGCGCAAGGGCAAATGCGTCGGAACAGTGAACATCGCGGATACCACCAGGGAGGAGCTCTCCCATATGATGGTGGGCCGCAGCGTAAGTTTTTCGGTGGAGAAGAAGCCCGCCGCGCCGGGGGAGGTCGTTCTGGACGTCTCGCACATCACCGTCCCCTCCAGGCTCCACAGAAACAACGCCGTGAAAGACGTCACCTTTCAGGTGCATGCCGGCGAAATCGTATGCCTGGCCGGCATCGAGGGCAACGGGCAGGGGGAATTTACCTACGCGCTGACCGGACTGGAAAAGCAGAGCAAGGGAACGTTTACCCTCTGCGGTGAGGAGATCACCAACGCCTCCATCCGGGAGCGCTCCAAGCTCGGCATGAGCCATATCCCCGCCGACCGCCACAAACACGGGCTGATCCTCGACTATACGCTGGCGGAAAACATGGTGCTCCAGCGCTACTGGCAGCCGCAGTTTGAGAACCATGGCTTTATCCGGCGGCAGGAAGTGCGCGCCTATTCCGACCGCCTCATCGAGCAGTACGACGTGCGGTCGGGCCAGGGCTCGGACACCCTTGTCCGCTCCATGTCGGGCGGCAATCAGCAGAAGGCCATCCTCGCCCGGGAACTGGATAAAAATCCAAAGCTGCTGGTGGCCATCCAGCCCACGCGCGGACTGGATGTTGGCGCCGTTGAATACATCCACAAGCAGCTCGTGGCCCAGCGGGACGCGGGATGCGCCGTGCTGCTGGTCAGTCTCGAGCTGGACGAGGTCATGAATGTCTCCGACCGCATCCTCGTCATGTACGAAGGGGAGATCGCGGGCGAATTCAAGCCGGAAACGACCACGGTGGAGGAGCTCGGCCTTTACATGGCGGGCGCCAGACGGCAGACGGGAAAGGAGCGTGCGCAGCATGCGTAAGGAAACCTTTTTTCAAAGCCGGAGCTTTACCAGCATGGTCGCCTCCCTGGCCTCCATCCTCTGCGGACTGCTCCTGGGCTTTATTTTGCTGATTTTCTTTGCCAAGGGCACTGCCGGCGGCGCGCAGCGGATCCTGCTGGCCCTCGACGGCATGCACCGGATGCTCGTCACCGGCTTCGCCGCGTCGGACAAATTCGCCAAAGTGCTCTATCAGGCCGCGCCGCTGATCATGACCGGCCTTTCGGTGGGTTTCGCCTTTAAAACCGGCCTGTTCAACATCGGGGCCACCGGACAGTATCTGATCGGCGCCTTCTGCGGGATCACCACGGCAATCGTCTTCCAGCAGCCTTGGTGGATCGCCATGCTGGCCGCCGCGGCCGGCGGCGCGGTCTGGGGGTTCTTTCCCGGCCTGTTCAAGGCCCTTTTCAACGTCAACGAGGTCATCACCTCCATCATGTTCAACTGGATCGCGCTCTATCTGGTTAACCTTGGATTTTCCAATATCCCGTCCTCCCTGGCAAATTACTGGGGCGCTTCCAACGCCGACCGCACCGCCGTCCTGAGCGCCGCAAACCCCTCCGCCATGATCCCCAAGGCCGGGCTGAATCTCCTGCTCGGTTCCAGATACATGAATATCAGCATCTTTATCGCCATTGCCTTTTCCGCCCTGTGCTACATCGTACTGAACAGGACCGTCTTCGGCTACGAGCTCAAGGCCTGCGGGTATAACCGGAACGCCAGCCTGTACGCCGGCATCAACGCCAAACGCAGCATCGTGCTCTCTATGGTCATTTCCGGCGCCCTGTCCGGTGTGGCCGGCGGGATCTACTATCTCGCGGGGACCGCGCAGTATACCATTATCAAAATTTTGCCCGCCATGGGCTTTAACGGTATCCCCGTGGCCCTGCTGGCCACGTCCAACCCCATCGGCACGATCTTCTCCGCGCTGTTCATCTCCTATATCCAGGTGGGCGGAGAGGCGATGCAGCCGGAATATGCCAAGGAGACCATCGATATCATCATTGCCGTCATTATCTACCTGTCCGCTTTTTCGCTGCTGATGCGCGGGGTCGTCTCCCGCCTCATTCTGCGGAAACATAAAAGAGAGGAGGCGGCGGAAGCATGATTATTCTGGCCGACGTGATCAGTTCCACCTTCGTCTTCGCGGTACCGCTGCTGCTGGTGGCGCTCGGCGGCATGTATTCCGAGCGCAGCGGCATCGTCAACATCGCCCTGGAGGGCATCATGGTCATCGGCGCGCTGTTTTCCTGCCTCTTTCTGCGCATGGCGGACGCCGCGGGCTTGGGTTCCTCCTCGCCGCAGCTCGCCATGCTGGGCGCCATTCTGGTGGCGGGCGTCACAGGGGCGGTTTTCTCCCTTCTGCTCGCTTTCGCCTCCATCAATCTGCGGGCCGACCAGGTCATCGGGGGTACGGCCCTCAACATGCTGGCTCCCGCATTCGCCATCGTGCTCACCTGGGCCATTCAGGGGCAGGGCCAAACCACGATTCTGATCCCGACGTGGATCCGGATCGGCGGCGCGTCGGTGGGCAGCAGCTTCTGGCGGACCCTCGTGTTCAAGCACCTGTTTCTCACCACGCCCATCGCCTTTCTGCTTCTGGCGGCCGCCACGGTCCTGCTGTACAAGACCCGCTTCGGCCTGCGCCTGCGCGCCTGCGGCGAGCACCCCCAGGCGGCCGACTCGGTGGGCATCAACGTCTATCGGATGCGGTACGCGGGCGTTACCATCTCCGGTTTTCTGGGCGGCATCGGCGGCCTCGCCTACACCGTGGCGGCGGGTTCCGGCTTCCAGTCCTCGGTCGCCGGATACGGCTTCCTCGCCCTGGCGGTCATGATCTTCGGCAACTGGAACCCCATCCGCATCCTCGGTGCGGCCCTGTTTTTCGCCCTATTCAAGGTCATCGGCTCCTACGCCTTCAGCATCCCCTTCCTGCCCAGCTTTTCCGGCGTCAAGGCTTCCCAGTACATCTATCAGACCCTTCCCTATATCGTCACCATGATCGTTCTGATCTTCACCTCCAAGCGGTCCCGCGCTCCAAAGGCCGAAGGCATTCCCTACGACAAGGGGCAGCGGTGACAGGTATGCCAAAACCCCCGGTTTGCGCTTTTGCGCAAACCGGGGGTTTTGGCATACTCAGATCCGGCGGGCGGCCTCAGCAGTTTCCGGAATAAACGAACCGCAGGTGCTTTTTCGCCGTCTCCACCAGCCGGTAGACGGTCTCTACGGGCGTGGGTGGACGGTCAAGCATTTTGTAGCAGGGGAAAAAGCGGCTGATATGCAGCGGGATCTCCGGGTCCACCCCGGCGAGCCAGGCGGAAAGGGCGTCCATTTCGGCCTCGCTGTCGTTCTCTCCGGTAATGACCAGGGTGGTCACTTCCACATGCGCCTGCTTTGCGGAAAGCGAGATGGTGCGCTTCACCGTCTCCAGGTTCCCGCTGAGCTTGTCGTAAAATTCCTGGGTAAAGCCCTTCAGGTCGATATTCATGGCATCGATCAGGGGAAGCAGCGCCAGCAGCGGCTCCTCACAGATCGTCCCGTTGCTCACCACCACATTTTTCAGTCCCCGCCCATGCGCCAGCTCTGCGCAGTCGCGCACATACTCGTAGCCGACGAGCGGCTCGTTGTAGGTATAGGCGAGGCCGATGTTCCCGCTCGGAACGAGGTCAAGGGCTTTGCGCACCAGCATCTCCGGGGACATGAACACGGCGGACACGTCGGATTCGCCCGCCATGGAGATCTCGCTGTTCTGGCAGAAGGGGCAGCGCAGATTGCAGCCAAAGCTTCCCACGGACAGGATCATGCTTCCGGGGAAGAAGCGGCGCAGCGGTTTTTTCTCGATGGGGTCCAGCGCAAGGCTGGTGAGCTTGCCGTAATTCAGGCAGACGATTTCGCCGTCCCGGTTTCCGCGGGCCCGGCAGAAGCCGGTCTGTCCCTCTTCGAGCGCGCAGTGCCGCGGGCAGATCATACAGGTCGCTTTCATTTGTGACGGATCACCTCGAATCGTTCCAGCCCGCAGGGCTCGTCCGGGCCGATGCCGGCTTTTTGCCTGGCGATGGCGATCTGCTCTGCCACCGAATCGACCCCCTCCAGGTTGGGCAGCAGCAGCCCGCGTCTGCGCCCGTTGGTCACGATCACGCCGTAGCGCTTGGCGTCCAGCATGGCGGGAGAGTCGACGGGCTGCGTCTCCCCCAGCACGTCCACGCTGTATACGAGCTGCGGGAGCTCATAAGCCTCCACCGGGCGGAACCGCGGGTCCTCGGCCCCCGCCGAGACCGCGTTGCGCATGATCTCGGCGGCAATCGAACCTGTCACCGGCCCGATCGTCCCGATGCACCCGCGAAGCCGGCCGTCCTTTTTCAGGGATACGAAAACACCGGCTCTGCGATGAAGCAGTTCCTGCGGCAGCCCCTCCGGCATTGCGGCGCGCCGCCCCGTCTTCACATAGGTCTCCAGACTGAACCGGGCCAGACGCACGTATTCGTCCTCCCCGGCCTTTAGATTCCGCAGGCGCTCCCGCTCCTGTGCCTCGTACCGCTCATCGAACCGGCGCGTCTCATCCGGCCCCGTCACGGTGAAGGCGGCCACGCCGTAGCCCACGCCGAACGGGCCCTCGTAGGAGAGCAGCTCGCTCTTCACCGCCAGTCCGTCCAGCGCGCCGGCCATGATCTGGAACGACTTTAAGCCGCATTCGGCGGCCGCCTCGCAGAACGCCGGGTCAAAGGAGAGCAGAGCAAGGAAATCCCCCCGCGCCATGGCGTCCGTGGCCTGCGCGTCAAACTCCGGCCCCTCGGGCGCAAATCCGTAAGGCCCGTCCGCGGTCAGCTTGTGCGAGAGGTCGCCGCTGGCGACAAACACCATCCGGCGGTCCAGGCGCCGCGCCGTTTCCGCGATGCATTTTCCCAGCCGGTAATGTTCCGCGGGAGAGAGTCCGGACAGGCCGATGCGCACCAGCCGGAAATCCTCATACGCTTCCTGCAGAAAACGCAGAGGGATCATCGTGCCGTGATCCAGGCTCCTGTCCCGCTCGACCAGCGTCCCGGCGGGCAGCCCCTCTTCTTCCGCGCGGGCCGACAGCGATCGGACGAATTCCGTGTCGTAGGTCACGCCGACCGATACGCCCCGGGCGCCGAACTGGCTCAAATCTCCGGCGGCGCCGCGGCCGGGCGAAATGTGGAAGTAGTCGCCGTACAGGATCGTATGCGGCGAAGTCAGGACGACGGTGTCCGGGCGCAAAACCGCGATCCGCCGGGCGACCTCACGGTAGGCGTCGATGGTTTTCCGGATCTCCCGCTCCTTTCCTCTGCCCACTTCCGGCAAAATAATCGGCGGATGCGGAACAATAAACGATGCCAGAACAGCCATAAGGCTTTCTCCTTTCTCCTGTCTGCACGCCTTCTAAGGCGGGGAATCGTCCTTTTTTCCTGCGTGTTCCTGCCGTTTCTATCCTTATTGTACAATCGGCCGTCTTCCCTGTCCAGTGCGGGAGCCCCTGTTCGGAAAATATTTTAAGGCGGGCAGCAAAAAACGCCGGCCCCCCGTTTGACCGGGGTCCCGGCGTTTGCGTCATATTAACGGTTCTGCTCGTAAAGATATCGCAGGCCGTGCAGGGTCAGATGCTCGTCAAACAGGTCGATGGCATCGGTGCAGTCCCGGAAAAGCACGGACAGGCCTCCGGTCGCGATGGTCTTCAGGTCGGCGCCAAGCTCCTGCCTGAGCCTGCGCACCAGATATTCCAC
Organism: uncultured Oscillospiraceae bacterium; assembly: GCA_964627025.1. Taxonomy (GTDB): domain Bacteria; phylum Bacillota; class Clostridia; order Oscillospirales; family Oscillospiraceae; genus JAEWRY01. The sequence goes on from CAZVHV010000035.1 coordinate 7,427, forward strand.
CTGACCCAGGTACCCGTAAAACACGCCGGACTGCATGCTGCTCACGGTGTTCCGGCCCAGCACCCGCTCGGGCTTCTGCAGGGCGACCTGCGGGAGGACGGCGGTCTTTTCCCAAAGGGCCTCGGCACAGATCTTCATACCCGGCGCGATGACCCCGCCCAGAAATTCGCCGTCGGCCGTGACATAGTCGTAGGTGGTCGCCGTCCCGAAATCGATCACCAGCACAGGCCCGCCATAGCGTGCCCAGGCCGCGGCCGCGTTGACGATCCGGTCAGGGCCGACCTTTTCCGGCGCGTCGGTTTTGATGACGATCCCCGTTTTGACGTTCCGGTCGACAAGAAAAGGCTTCTTTCCCAGCTGCCGCTCGACCCCCGCCGCAAGGCTCTCGGTCACGGCAGGAACCACCGACGCGATCACGACGGCTTCGAGTTCTTCCGGAAGCACCTTCTGCTCCCGCAGGACCTGCGCAAAATCCCGCCCATACGCCTCGGGCGTTCTGTGCGGGTCGGTGACCAGACGCGACACCGCCGTCAGCCGCTCCCCCTCGAAGAGGCCGAGCGTGACATTCGTGTTTCCGACATCCGCGGCCAACAGCATCTCGTTCACCCCTGCTCCGGCCCGTTCAGGATGGCCTCGATGATCTTCTCCCAGGGCAGCAGCTTTCCTTTTCCGACGTCTCCGCAGGCGAGGTGACCGGCGTCGGTATCCAGGACCTCAAACCCGTAGGACGCCAGCTTTTTCACGTTGTCCTGCACGATCGGGTTTTCCCACATGGCCGTGTTCATGGCGGGCGCGAGGACCTTCCGGCAGGTTGCGGCCATGATGGTGGTCGTGAGCATATCGTCCGCAATGCCCGAGGCGATCTTCCCGATCACGTTGGCCGTGGCGGGCACGACGGCGAAAACATCGGCCTTTTTCGCCAGCGAGATGTGCGTGACGTCCCAGTTCTCGGTCAGCGCGAACATATCGGTGACCACCCTGTTTCTGGAGAGGGTCTGAAAGGTCATCGGGGTGACAAACTCCTGCGCGTTTTTGGTCATGATGACATCGACCTGATGCCCCTTCTGGACCAGGGCGTTCACCACCTCGGCCGCCTTGTAGCAGGCGATGCCGCCGGTGACTCCGACTACAATGTTCATCCTTCGTTCCTCCTGCGCCCGGCAAGCATGTGGGCGGCGATCCCCGCCGCGATCTCCCGCTTGGTTTGAAAGCGGTCCGCGACGCGGCCGTTTTGAACGAGCAGGCCGAAATGCCTGTCCGCATCGATCCTGGACACGTCATTTGCCAGCACCAGGTCGCAGCCGTTCTTTTCGGCCAGCTCCGACGCGACCCGGACCAGCTCCTCCTCTGGCACGTTCTTGAGCAGCTTGAACCCCACGAGGAAGACCGAAGGGTCCCACTGCTTGATCTTTCCGATGAGCTTGGGCGTCTTTACGAGGGAGAGCATCAGCTCGGACCCGGAGCCGACCTTCGCCTCCGGACGCAGCGCCCCCGCCGGATGCGCCAGGACACGGGCGATGGTTTCCCGCAGCTCTTCCTGACCGCCGGCGGAACATTTCGCCGCGGCGGCGGCAAGCTCGTCCGCCAGGACCTCCCGCTCAATGAGATAACCTCTGGTGAAATCCGACACCGCCATGGCGTGGATGACATAGCTGACCTTATGTTCGGTCAGCAGCGCCTCGAGCGCCGCCTCGGTGCTTTTGACATCGGTGACCGGATAAAACACGATGGGCAGGTCGCCCCGTGCCTCCGGCCGGATAGCCGTGGCAGACACCACATAATGTACCCGAAACGCCGGCGCTTCCCCGGTGCCCGCGCCGAGCTCGGCGGCGTGCGCGCCAATGTAGTCCGCAAGCGCCTCGTAAATGCAGGCGCTCAGGCTCCCCGTGCTGGTGTTGCTGATCTTCCGGACGCCGTCGATCGGCTCGGAGGTGCCGCCGGCGGTCATGACAATGTGTACGATGTCGCCCTTTTTATTCAATGGTGCCATGGATCTCTTTGTCCTTGATGTTTTTGATCTTATTCTGGTCATCCAGCACCAGCACTTTGGGCTTGAAGGTCCTGGCCTCGTTTTCGTCCATAAGCGCGTAGGCCATGATGATCACCTTGTCGCCCACCTGGGCCAGTCTCGCGGCCGCGCCATTGATGCAGATGACGCCGCTGCCGGGTTCGCCCTCGATGGTATAGGTCTCAAAGCGTTCGCCGTTGTTCACGTTGACGATCTGCACACGTTCTCCCGGCAGGATGCCCGATTTCTCCAGCAGCTCGCTGTCGATGGTCACGCTGCCGACATAGTTGATGTCGGCCTGC
>CAZVHV010000035.1:9746-11754 GCA_964627025.1 uncultured Oscillospiraceae bacterium
CATCGGGTTATCCTCGGGCAAACTGTCAAAGCGGTCATAGTTGATCTCGGCCTGCGTGACGGTGGCACGGTTCAGTTTTCCTTTAAACATGTTGAAGAGCATAATTTTCCCCTTTCATTATACAGAAAGTATTCTGTTATCAATTAATCTTGTCTTTCCGAATCTGACCGCCACGGCGGCCAGCGCCTCTTTGCCCGGCTCGATCTCGGCGATGTCGTCGAGGGTCTGCCCGTCCAGGATCTGGACGTAATCGATCGCGGCGCTGGGCTGCGTCCCGATCTCCTGCTCGATGATGGCGGTCAGCCGTTTGATCTCGCGGCAGCCGTCCGCGCCAGACTTCAGGAAATCCTCCGCCTTCTGCAGGGCCCGGTTCAGGACGGGGGCTTCCTTCCGCTCCTGCGGACTCAGGTAGATGTTTCGGGAGCTCATCGCCAGGCCGTCCGCCTCGCGCACGATGGGGCAGGCCACGACGCTGACCGGCACATGCAGCTCACGCACCATTTTTTTGATGATGACCACCTGCTGGGCGTCCTTCTGTCCGAAATAAGCCCGGTCCGGCCGGATGATATTGAACAGGATGTTCACCACGGTCGTCACGCCCCTGAAGTGGGTCGGGCGGGAGACGCCGCACAGCTTTTTGGTGATGTCCCCCATGACTTCCACCATGGTGGACGCCCCCGGCGCGTAGATCTCTTCCACCGCGGGGTGGAACACGATATCGGCTCCGGCCTCGATGGCCAGCTGATAGTCGCGCTCGATGTCGCGTGGGTAGCTCTCATAATCCTCTCCGGGGGAGAACTGGGTGGGGTTCACGAAAACGCTCACGGCAACCAGATCGTTTTCCGCCTTTGCCTGCCGGATGAGGGACAGATGCCCCGCGTGCAGGTAGCCCATGGTGGGCACGAAACCGAGGGTCTTACCCTTGCGGTTCACCCAGCCGAACCATTCCTCCAGCTCGGCCGTCGTTCTGATCAAACTCATAATATCACCAACCTGTCAATACAGTCTTTCCAGTACGGAGTCGTCCATGGTAAACGTGTGTTTCTGCTCGGGGAAGCGCTGCTCCTTCACGTCGCTGATATAGCCGGCAACGGCTTCCTTGATGGTATGGTTCAGCTGGGCGTATTGCTTGACGAATTTTGGGGTAAAGTCCGAATACATGCCGAGGGTGTCGTGCACGACGAGGATCTGGCCGTCGCAGTCTTTCCCGGCCCCGATCCCGATGGTGGGCACCGAGACCTTTTCGGTGATGAGCTTCGCAAGGGCAGCGGGCACACCCTCGAGCACGATGGAGAAAACGCCCGCGTCTTCCAGCGCAAGCGCGTCGTCGATCAGCTCCCTGGCCCGTTTCTCTTCCTTGCCCTGCACCTTGAAGCCGCCGAAGACGTTTACCGACTGGGGGGTCAGGCCGATATGGCCCATGACCGGGATCTGCGCCCTGACGATGGCCTTCACCGTATCCGCCATGGCCACGCCGCCCTCCAGCTTGACGGCGTTCGTACCGGCCTCCTGGAGGAACCGGCCGGCGTTGCGGACGGCCTCGTCCGGGTTGATGTGATAGGTGAGGAACGGCATGTCGCCCACCACCAGCGCGCGCTTGACGCCTCTCGTCACGCATTTGCAGTGGTAGATCATTTCGTCGAGGGTCACCGCAAGGGTGGAGTCCTTGCCCTGCATGGTCATTCCGAGCGAATCACCGACCAGAAGCGCGTCGATCCCGCTCTCATCCAAAATCTTTGCCATGGAATAGTCATACGCCGTGAGCATGGTGATCTTCTGTCCGCTGCGCTTCGCGTCCAAAAACGATTGGGTCGTAAATTTACCCGCCATATTCCGAATATGCCTCCAATGTTTTTAATAAATTTTGTTCCTGCTGTTTTGTGAGACGTTTTCCCGCGATCATTTCGATCGTTTTTTCCGCCATTACTCTATAAAACGCCGTTTCGGAGGGCAGTTGCCGCTCCAGCGCCTGCAGGTGAATGTTCAGCGTGTTGTAGTCGCCGCGGGC
>CAZVHV010000036.1:0-11498 GCA_964627025.1 uncultured Oscillospiraceae bacterium
CAACCGTCTCCTCCAGCCGGCCCATCGCGGCAAAGACCTGCCCCTCCTCGCCTACATAGCAGCAATCCATGCCGGAAGCGGCACAGGAGAAGGCAAGCAGTTTCTCGTGGAGAAAGGCGTGCGGAGAGCAGACGACGCTGTGATCCTTCTCGCAAAAGAGGCAGGGGACCGTAAGCTTTACCCGGTCTTCCCGCATCTCCACGCCAAGCTCCGAGCGGCCGCAGGGGCAGGGCAGGCAGTTGGGTGCCGATGCAAGCTGAAAGACGCTGCGTTCAATAATCACCGGCTGGCGGCACGCGGGGCAGATATAGGCCAGCGTGCGTCTGGCTTCCTCCAACATCCCGGATCCTCTTCCCTTCTGTCCATGATAAATAATATTATAGCTTAAAAAACCGGGTTTGACCACCCCATCCTGCGCCAAATTACACAGTAATAATCAGGGCAAAACTGTTTAAACTATTGCGTGACTGGAGGAATCATCATGACGACAAAAAAGCTGGGCAAACGGACGGTGCTTTTTTCTGCCCCACCCTCCATCGCCGGGCACGCCAATGTGGTTGGAAAAAAGGAAGGCGAAGGACCGCTGGCGCTCTCTTTTGATTTCATCAACGAGGACGATACCTTTGGCGAAACCAGCTGGGAAAAGGCCGAGACAGCCATGCAGAAGCAGGCGCTTGCCGCTGCCCTGGACAAGGCAAAACAGCCGGCTTCCAAAATCGATTTTCTGTTTGCCGGCGACCTGCTGAATCAATGCATCGGCAGTTCCTTCGCCATGCGCGGACAGGAGGCCTCATTTTTTGGCCTTTACGGTGCATGCTCCACCATGGCGGAGGGTCTGGCGCTGGCCTCCATGATGCTGGACGGCGGTTTCGGGGAATGGACGGCGGCGGTGACCTCCTCCCACTTCTGTTCGGCAGAACGCCAGTACCGCACCCCGCTGGAGTATGGAAGCCAGCGGACCCCGACCGCTCAGTGGACGGCTACGGCGGCGGGGGCCGTGGTCCTGGCGCGCGAAGGAGAAGGGCCGTATGTCACGCATGTCACTGCCGGCAAGGTTGTCGACAAGGGAATCTGCGACGCGAACAATATGGGCGCGGCCATGGCTCCCGCCGCCTATGACACGCTCTTCACCCACTTTTCCGACACCGGCCGCCTGCCAAACTACTACGACCTCATTGTCACCGGCGATCTTGGCGTGCTCGGCAAGGAGATCGTTTTGGATTTTTTTCATCGTGACGGCACTGACCTCACCGGCGTCTATGACGACTGCGGCGTGCTTCTGTTCGATACGGAACGCCAGGATGTCCACTGCGGCGCCTCCGGCTGCGGCTGTTCGGCTGCCGTGCTGACAGGCTTCCTTCTCAACGGGATGCGCGCAGGCAGATGGAACCATATTCTCTTCTGCGGCACCGGCGCGCTGCTCTCCCCCACCTCCGCCATGCAGGGCGAGAGCATCCCGGGTATCTGCCATGCGGTCGCCATCTCAAATCAAAAGGGGGGTTAGCGTTTGGACGCAGTATCCGAATATTTCCGCGCCTTTCTCTGCGGCGGCGTCCTGTGTGCCGTGGGACAGGTCCTGATCGACAAGACCCGTCTCACACCGGCTAAAATACTGGTGATCTATGTGGTATCCGGCGTGATCCTGGGCGGACTCGGCGTTTATAAATATATCGCGGAATGGGGCGGCGCGGGCGCCACCGTGCCTCTCACCGGTTTTGGCTATGCCCTTGCAAAAGGCGTCGCCAAAGCGGTTTCCGAAAACGGCATCCTCGGCGCCTTTACCGGCGGCATCACCTCCACAGCGGGCGGCATTTCCGCCGCCATTTTCTTCGGTTATCTGGTCGCTCTGATTTTCAAGGCGAAGCCGAAAGGATAATCTTCCGCCCCCTGCCCTTAAACCGGCAGGGGGCTTTTCTCTCCCTGCCTTCTTTCTTTTTCGATGCTTTTGTGTTAAAATGGCCGAAAAGAGTGATGATTCCGTTTCTTTCCCCCACATAAGAGCGGTTGAAGGAAGGCCGGGTCATCCCGCACTTGCAGAGGGAGACGTTGTTATGTTAAATTGGGACGAGCTGAAGGCAGAGTGCCTTGCCTGCCGGAAATGCGCGCTGGCGGATACCCGAACCAATGTTGTGTTCGGCGCTGGCAATCCGCACGCCGAGGTCATGCTGATTGGAGAAGGCCCAGGGGAGCAGGAGGACCTGCAGGGAGAGCCATTTGTCGGGCGGGCGGGCAAGCTGCTCGACGATATGCTTTCCCTGATCGATCTGGACCGCACCAATACGTACATCGCCAATATGGTCAAGTGCCGCCCGCCGAAAAACCGCGACCCGCTGAACATCGAACAGGATGCCTGCCTCGGATATCTGCGCAACCAGGTCGCGCTTATCCGCCCAAAGATCATCGTCTGTCTGGGGCGGATCGCCGCAATCAAGCTGATCCGGGAGGATTTTAAGATCTCACAGGAACACGGCCAGTGGGTCGAAAAGGCCGGCGTGCAGATGACCGCGCTCTACCATCCCGCAGCTCTCCTGCGTGATCCGCGCCGCCGGCCGGAGACCTTTGTGGATCTGAAAGGCATTCAGGCAAAAATTCGGGAACTGTGCGGCCATACTTATTAATGAAGCAACATGGGGCGGGCCATCCGGCCCGCCCCATGTTGCTTCGTATCCTCGCGTTTAAAACGGCAGGTTCAGGCCGTCTGTGAGCTTCCCCATAACCGAAGCCGCATCGTTGGCAGCAGAACGGATGGCCTCGTTCACCGCTGCTACGATCATATCCTGCAGCATCTCGACATCCTCCGGATCCACCGCCTCCGGGTCGATTGAAAGCGCCACCAGCTCGCGCTTTCCGTTCACGGTCGCGGAGACAACGCCACCGCCCGCCTGGGCGGTATACTGTTTCTCCTCCAGCTCGCTCTGCATGCGGGCCATATCCTGCTGCATCTTCTGCGCCTGCTTGATCATGTTCATATTGATGCCGCCGCCCATGCCCGGGCGCCCAAATCCCTTTGCCATACCATGTTCTCCTTTTACTGTCCTTTGATGGTGATGTTGCCAAACTGCCGCCCCATAGCCAGCAGATCATTCATCTTATCGTGCGTATTCCCGGAGCTTCCGCCGTCAGTCACGACGGCAGGAGGTCTGCCCACGGCAACGCCGACCTGCACCGGAACCCCGAATTGCCGCGCCGCCATCTCGCCAAGCACAGTCAGCACTTCCGGCTTGCCGATGGCCTTTTTTGTCAATTCGGAATCAGTCCAAAGGGTCAGCCTTCCATCCGCAAAAGTGCCTGTGACAAAGCTGGCATTTTTCAAATAGGTGTAGACCGCCGGAGGCACCTTGCCCCGCAGCGCGGCGGCAAAGGCCGGCCAAAAGCCGTCTGCAACAGGCGTGCCGGAACCCGCCGGCTCCGGCCGCCTTGCCGGAACCCGCTCTTTCTCCTGTGGCGGAACCGGTACGGGGGCCTGCCCGGGAGGCGATGCCGTTTTTTGCGGTGCCTCATCCCAGGGAGGCCGGTCACCGGCAGTATGCCTCTCTTCCGGCCGCTCCGGCGGTACAGATGCCGCAGCAGCCGCCGGCTGCTTTCGTTCCGCGGGCAGCCCGCTGCTCAGCATTTCCTCCAGCCGGGCAAGCCGGGCGGCGAATCCGGCCGCGGAGGAATCCATTGTCTCATCACAGAGGCGGATCACACAAAGTTCGGCGTCGGTACGCCGGTTTCCGCTGCGCGGCAGATCGGCCAGGGTCGCCTGGATCAGGCCGAGCATCTGTGCCGTCCGTGCGGCGGTCAGCTTCTCCGACAGGCGGCGCATTGTAACGTCGTCATATCCGCCGGTGAGCAGAGCCGCGCCTCCGCGGGGAGCGGTCTTGCGAATCAGAAGATCACGGCAGAGACCGGACAGCTCGCCGAGCAGAGCGCCGATGTCCTTCCCTCCACCATACAGCCGGCTCAGGCTCTCCAGCGCATCCTCCGCCCTTCTGTCCGTGATAAATTCCATCAGACGCGCGGTCTCCAGATTGCCCGCCAGGCCCAAGGCCGCAAGCACCTGCTCCGGCCCGAGCTGAGTGTCAGGCACGAAACACTGATCCAAAAGCGACATTGCGTCGCGCAGGCTTCCGTCCGCCAGGCGGGCAAGCAGGGCCGCGCCGTCCGCAGTAAGCTCCATCCCTTCCTGCGCGGCAACATAGGAGAGCCGCCGGGCAATATCACCGGGCAAAATCCGCTTGAACGCAAACTGCTGGCACCTGGACTTGATGGTCGCAGGCACCTTGTGAAGTTCGGTTGTCGCAAGGATGAACATCAGGTGCGCGGGCGGCTCCTCCAGAATCTTCAGCAGTGCGTTGAATGCGGCAGTGGACAGCATATGCACTTCGTCCACAATATAGACTCTTTTTTTTACGGCTGTCGGCGTAAAAACCGCCTCATCCCGCAGCGCGCGCACCTGGTCGACGCCGTTATTGGACGCGGCGTCCAGTTCCAGCACATCTAAAATCGAACCGTTCTCGATCCCGAGACAGGATGGGCACTGATTGCACGGGGCGCCGTCTACGGGACGCTCACAGTTTACCGCTCTGGCCAGGATCTTGGCACAGGTGGTTTTTCCGGTGCCGCGCGTGCCGGTGAAGAGATACGCGTGTGAGAGGCGGCCGGAAGCCACCTGCCGTTTTAACGTATCGGTAATGTGGGCCTGCCCCACTACATCATCAAAGGTGCGTGGCCGCCATTTGCGGTAAAGCGCCTGGTACAAAAGAGCGGCACCTCCGTAAAAAATTTACCAACCTTTCCGGATTCGGCACAGGGCAAGACCGCACACCGGCCTTTGATGTTTGTACTATGTCCGTTACGCCGACAGCCAGCTCGGAACCGGCATCCCCACGGCACACGAAGCGTTCCGCTTAGTGCTGCTCGGTTCCCCGCCTGACACGGTTCACGGGGCCTCGTTGCGTGGGACCAGATCCTCATCGCCGCTTATCGGCGTCAGACAACACAGTACAAAACCGGGGGCCGGGATTCATCCCTGCTATAGCGGGTTGCAGGCATAGGGCACCGCTAACTCCCCGACTAGTGCGGCCTTGCCATGGGTCGAGTGCCCGGCAAGGTTGGTACGGCCGCTTCCCTTCTGTAGGTCGGGCCATAGTCAATTGCTATCATACATCATTTTTTTGAAATTTTCAATATTTCATTTTAAGATCAGAAAGCTAACTTTCATCGTTGACAAGGTGCGATAGGTATGGTATTCTATTTCTTGCATTTGGGCGGCACTCGTCACAGGGAGAGATGTCCGAGTGGTTTAAGGAGCCGGTCTTGAAAACCGGTGACTCGAAAGAGCCGTGGGTTCGAATCCCACTCTCTCCGCCAAAATATCATCTTTATGTTCGGATTTGGAGAAGTACCCAAGTGGCCGAAGGGGCTCCCCTGCTAAGGGAGTAGACTGGGTAACTCGTGCGAGGGTTCAAATCCCTCCTTCTCCGCCAATCCATTATGAGCCGTGCCGTAAGGTGCGGCTCATAATGCTGTTTATAGAGAATTTTGGGATGGGTTAGCTTAAACATCCCACAAAATTGTATTTGACCTGAATGCTCTGGCTTTTGTGGCCGTATTTGTCAGTTTGCTCATGCACCGCCACATTGTCGATAAGCTGAAACGCGGTTGCCCGGTCGAGCCTGTCGATAGAAACGCAGTCCTTAATCAGTTCCATCCATTTCTGCACGTTGGCCTCGCCGCTTTCCTGATCTTGAAGCTGCCGCCTGATGTTTTCAGACTTTCCTTCAAGCGCGTTTATCTCCTTCTCGTAGTCAGAAAGCATATTCTTAAACAGGATATCCGGTACGTTGCCCGTAATTTTTTCCTCGAACAGCCGCTTGCTGGCATCCTCTATAAACGAAATACGATTTGTCGCGTCGCGCAGTGTTTTTTCCTGTGCGGCCTTTTCATTTTCCCATTCCTGCCCGGAGAAGGATAAAAGCCTATCGTACAACTTCTTTTCGTCGGTGATTGCCGTCTGAGCGTAATATTGGATATCGGCCAAGATAATGTTTTCCAGCGTGTCCGCGTCAATTGTGTGCATGGAACAAGACTTACTTCCACTGTTGGCATAACGGCTACAACGGTAAAACCGACGAACCACGCCGCTCTTTTCCACCTTGCGGTTAAAGGCCATTGCCGCCCCGCAGTCGGCACACCGGATAATACCCGAAAAGGTGTTGACTTCATCCGTGCTGTTGACCTTGATCGTGTGATTTGAATGAGCGTGTCCCGTGCTGTCCAAACGCCTCTGAACGCAATCCCAGGTCAAACGGTCAATGATCGGCTCGTGCGTATCTTCGACAACTATCCAATCGTCAGGACAGGTAACGAGCCGCTTTTTCGTCTTGAAGGATGAAACTTTGCGTTTTCCCTGAACCATGTTACCTATGTAGACTTGGTTTTTTAGAAGCTGCATGATCGTTGTGCTGCCCCATTGCTGGCCGTTGTCGCCCCGCGTTGCCCGCTTTTCCGTCTGCTTGAAATAGTATTCGGCGGGCGTGTCCACGCCCTCAGTATTGAGCTTGGCGGCGATATTGCGCCCGCTGTCACCGCCCGCGAACTCTCGGAAAAGCCGTTTGACGACCTCGGCGGCTAGTGGGTCAATCACCAGCAGGTGTTTATCCTCGGACAACTCGACATATCCGAACGGCGGTTTGCTCCCCATGAATTTTCCTTGTTTCGCACTCATTTGCCGGACGGAACGTACCTTCTTGGATATATCCTTCGCGTACATTTCATTCAGAATATTTTTGAAGGGGGCAATGTCGTTATCGTCCTTGGCGCTGTCGTAGCTGTCATTGACCGCCACATACCGAACGCCATGCTCCGGGAAAAAGAAATCCGTGTACTGCCCGGTCATAACGTAATTGCGGCCCAAGCGGGAGAGGTCTTCTTGTGTCAAGTAGGGACTAAAAAAATATTGAGAATTTACAAGCCGTTCATAGGTGGACAACCACCCGTGAACGGCTTGCGTTTTCTCTATGCTCTTGTGCCGTTCTTTGTGCGACGCTTCTTATACGCCGTCTCAAACGCCTCCATCATCGGAGTGACCGGAAGCTCGTTGTCAGGCTTGGACAGATACTCGAACCGTATGCCATTCTCTCTGAACTTTCGCTCAAACCTCATGAAAGAGGAAGTGTCCCGGCTGATCCGTGAGGTGTCACGGGTGAGAATCGTGCCAATTCCTTGACGCTTGGCTTCGTTCAGCAGGAAGTTCATGATGCCTTCCGTATGGACGCCGGAGATGCCGTCTGCCGCCACCGCAGCAGCAACTTCATAGCCCTTGTCCTTCGCATAGCGTTCCAGCTCTTCCCGCTGATTTGCCGCTGCAAGCTGATCCGCACAGGCAACGCGGATATAAAGAAATACTTTCATTTGGCTTCTCCTTCTGATGTGGTGAGGAAGTCCTTGAACTTCCAGACGATTTCTATGTTGTCGAGATCGTAAATGTAGACCGCAGAAATGAATGCGTGGGTCAATTCATAGGTCAGAGCTTTGCAGTCGGCGTACTGATCGCAGACAGCATCCAGCTTTTCATCCGAACAGGAGGTTTCGGAGTCAAGCTCCTTCATCCGTTCGTGACTGCGCTGAATTGCTTCGTCGTTTTCGGCAATTTTTGCGTCCGTTGCCGCCTTTTGCTGAATGTACGCTTCCTTCGTGATACTTCCGGCTGCGTACTTTTCGTAGAGCCTCAGCTTGGACGCCTTGTGCTGCTCGTTCTGCTTTTGAAGAATCCGGATTTTCTCAGCACATTCCTTGATGGCAGATTTCCGCAGATCACCGACTTCGCGGTTCTGTATTGCTTCCTTCTGTGCCAAAGCAAGAAACTGAGTAAGGGCATGGAAGACAACCTTCTCAATATCCATTTCCGGAAAGCTCCTGCCAACCGGACAGTCTGTGTTTCCGTTGTTGACCGAGTGAATGCACTGGAAGTATCGAATGCCAGCCTTGTTCTTTCGGCGTGTCATAGCACGTTTACAGTTACCGCAGCGGACGAGTCCCTTGAGCGGATAGTCATGCTGCTTGCGCGTGGGATTCCGTCCTCCGCCTCGAATGACCTTCTGAGCAAGCTCAAAGTCTTCCTTGCTGATAATCGCTTCATGCGTACCTTCTACGATAATCGGCTCATTGACAACACGCTTTTTTGAGCCGACACCGCAGGACTTCATTTTGCGGCTGACCAGTGTTCCGGTGTAAACAAGGTTCTTGAGAATGTTATAGACCATCACGGTTTCCCAACTGATTTTCTCGCTCATGTTACTGAACTTCTTCTTGTCGGGATGCTTGCTCTTGAAGTATTGCCCCGGCGTCGGGATGCCGTCATCATTCAGGCTGCGGGCGATCTGAGAGGTGTTGCTGCCTTCCAGAGCCTCACGGAAGATACGACGGATCACATCAGCCGCCTCCGGGTCTACTGCAAGTTTGTTCCGAATGATGGGATGCAGGACATAGCCGTATGGAGCATAGCCGCCGACATACTTACCCTGTTTCATCATCTGGATTTTTGCCGATGTGGTCTTTACGGAGAGGTCTTTGCTGTATGCCGCATAGATGATGCTGCGCATAACTACTTCCAGACCTCCCGTTGTGCCTTTGTAATCGTCGCTGTCATAGCCGTCGTTGATGGAAATAAAGCGGACGCCCATGAATGGAAAAGTGCATTCCAGATAGTTTCCCGTTTCAATGTAGTCACGAGAAAAGCGGGAAAAGTCTTTGACGCAGATCAGATCGATTTCGCCGCGCTTGACCTTCTCCATCATCTGCGTGAACTGAGGACGGTGAAAGTTCGTGCCGGTATAACCGTCATCCGCAAACTCAGACCGCTGACAGCGAGACAGCTCTGGATGATTGTCAAGAAAGCGGTTGATGAGCATACGTTGGTTGCCGATGCTGTCACTTTCCGCTTTGCTTCCATAGCCGGTATCTTCATCAGCCATTGAGAGGCGGATGTAGATGCCGATGTTGTATTCCTTGCTCATTTACATCGCCTCCTGTACTTCCTTGATACTCTGAACGGTCAGAGCGTAAATATCGCCGTATTTCATGACCAGCTCGATTGAGCCGTCCTCATGGACTTTCACAAGCTCTACGGACTCGTCAACCAACTCCTGAGAGAGCATCGTTGCACCGCTGACGGATTTCATCAGCGTGAGCCACTTGTTGTCCTCGGACATTGCTTCGGCAAACTTGACCTTCCGCTGAACCGCTTCATCCAACCGCCGGGAAAGGTCGGCATACTGCTCATCGTAGGCTTTCTTGGCAAAGGCGTATTCCTCTTCATCGAGAATGCCTTCCGTGAAGTCCTCATAGAGACGGGTACGCTTCTTGGAAATACCGCTGAGTTTCAGATTCAGGCTTGTAATGAGCGCATTCTGCTGATCGCGGATGCTGCGTTCGCCTTCGCTGTTTCTCAGCTTGGCAAGCAGCTTGTCGTAATTGAGAGCCGCCTTGACTTGAAGCTGGATCGCCGCAAGCACATCGGCTTCGAGCTTATCCTGCCGCGTATAGTGCGGCGTACAGAGATTGCCGCGCTTGACGGATGAACTGCACTCATAGAAGGCGTACCATGCGCCGTCCTTGCGCTTGTCAACGCGCTTGCGATGGAAATAGAGCTTCCTGCCGCAGTCTGCGCAGACGATTTTGTCTTCAAAGAGATTGATCAGCGTAGCGCGGATTTCTTCCGTGCGCTCCATCTTCTCAACTCTCGTCTTTGCAGCGGCGTCCCGCATCTCTCGCACCTTCTGGAAGTCCTCACGGGAAATGATTGGCTCATGAGTGTTGGGAAAAACAATCCATTCCTCGCGGTCAATGTGCTGATTTTTGACACCCTTGTAGATGGCGTTCAGCGTTCGTCCGAGTACGGTATCTCCAACGTAATGGGGATTATCCAGAATGGTAGTGAGTGAAGACTTGTTCCAAATCTTCTTTGCCGTAGCATTGCCTGTGCGGACGCCGACCTGATACTTCTGAAACTCCGGATTGGGCGCGTTCATTGCATCAAGCCGGTCTGCAATCGCCGGAAGGGACAGCCCTTCAATTTTCCATTGGAAAATCTTCTGAACAATCGGTGCGGTTTCCTCATCGAAAACCATATTGCAGTGTGCTTCATCCCAGCGGTAGCCATACGGGAGATTGCGCTTCTTGAACTCTCCGCTTTCCATCTGCGCCTTGAGCGCGGTAGAAACCTTGCGGGAGATGTCCTTCGAGTAGAGGGTGTTGATCATGTTTTGCAGAGGGATGATGAGGCTTTCGCCGGAGCCGTCCGTATCAAAGTTGTCGTAGTTCTCTTTGATGGCGATAAACCGAAGCCCGATCTGAGGAAAGACCCGTTCCAGATAGGTTCCTGCCTCAATGTAATCTCGCCCGAACCGGCTGAGATCACGAACCACAAGGCACTTGATCCTGCCGGTGCGGATGTCGTTCATCAGACGGTTGAACTCCGGTCTGTCAAAAACCGTACCCGTTCGTCCGTTGTCCACATAGGTATCTATCAGATTCAGATAGGGACGCTCTGCAATGTAGGACTTGCAAATCTCAATCTGATTTGCGATGACATCCACCTTTTCAGACTTGCCGCTGTTTTCAACGGAAAGACGGGCATAGATGGCTGTTGAGAAGACCTCGGAAGAGCCAGATTCGATAACCGGCTCTTCGACTGCAATTTGCTTTCTGCTTTTTCTTGCCATTTGCTCATCCCTCCTTTATACGGCAATGTCCAGCTCGTCGGCATAACCGAGAACGTATTCAAGTGTCTGCTGGTATTCGTCCTTGTACTTGAAGACAATTTCGATTGCATGGTTTTCGTGAATCAGAATGCGGTCAACAAGGGACATCAGCACACGGCGGTTCAGCTCTTCGACGTTTTCATACTGCTTGAAAAGCGTTACCCAGTTCCGTTCAGTCGTGCCGGTTGTCACCGTCTGCTTCATTTCTTTTTTGACACGCAGAAGCGCGTCCTGCTTGTCCTCAATGATTTTGGTGTAGCTGTTGCGGAACTCGAAGTATTCCGACTTATCAATGACGCCGCCGATGAAGTTCTCGTAAAGCCCCAGCTTGAGCTTTTGATACCGCTCAATCTCTTCCTCGATTTTGGCAATCTGGGCTTCGTAATTGAAAGCCTTACGGCTCTGAGACGGAAGCCGTTCTATCATCGCAAGCGCGTGTTCCAGATTGATGACAAGCTCGATCTGGTCATGAATGGCACGGAAGACCTTCTCTTCAACCTCTTTTGCGGCGATGCTGTGCGGGCTGCACGTCCGGCTGTGCTTATTGGTGGAGCAGACGTAGTAGATATACTTTTTCGTCTTCGACGGGACAGTCTTGCGGATCATTGGCTGCTGACAGTCTCCGCAGAACAGGAAGCCGGAAAACAGATGCGCCTCGTCCTGATCGGGTGAGCAGCGCATATCCCGCTGCATCATGACCTTGACTGCCATGAAGTCCTCGTAGGACACAAGAGCTTCATGCGCATTTTC
>CAZVHV010000037.1:0-11374 GCA_964627025.1 uncultured Oscillospiraceae bacterium
CGGTCGACCGGCCTGTCTGTTTTGCTTTTGTTTGGCACCTAAAAAGAGCGGCGCGGGGGATTTCCCGCGCCGCTCTTTTCCGTTATGGCTTGATCAGTCGCCGGATCTCCTCCAGCGGCAGACCATACTCCTTCGCGATCCTGCTCAGGTCGTCGTATTCCGCCTTCCGCCGGCTCACGCCCCAGCCGTCGGCAGATTTGACCCGGATGGGGCCGTACTCGGTCTCCACGCGTATCTCGTCCCTGTGGAGGACCGACCGGCGGCAGAGGGACTCCCGCACCCCCAGAGTGGAGGTATGGCGGAAGAGCAGGCCGGTCATCTTCTCCCGGTCGTCCGTCCTGCACAGGCAGGTCAGCATCACGCCGGGCCGGCATTTTTTCATGCCGATGGCGGTCGTGTAGACATCCAGCGCGCCGTTTTCCAGCAAAACCTCCTGCGCGAAGCCGAGGTCCTCCGGGGTCATGTCGTCCAGATTGCAGCGCAGCTCGGTTACCTCGTCCGCGTCTCCCGGCGCTTCGCCGAGGAGGGCCCGGAGGACGTTGGCCCACTCGAAGTCCCGCTTGCCGGCGCCGTAGCCGATTTTGGACACCCGCATGAGGGGCATGAGCCCGAACTCTTTGACAAAGTATCGGAGCAGCGCCGCGCCGGTGGGCGTACAGAGCTCGCCGCGGACGGCGCCGCCGTAGATGGGGATGCCGCGCAGCAGATCGGCGGTCGCGGGCGCGGGGACCGGCAGGACCCCGTGGGCGCAGCGCACCTGGCCGCTGCCCACATGCACCGGCGACGCGACGACGCGCACGGGCCCGAGTTCCGCCATCAGCATGCAGACCCCCGTGATGTCGGCCACCGCGTCCATGGTGCCCACTTCATGGAAATGGATCTGCTCCACGGGGACGCCGTGCGCGCGGCTCTCCGCCCCCGCGATCAGACGGTAGACCGACAGGATGTCGGCGCGCACCTCCTCGGGCAGGGCCAGGTGCCCCACCAGCCGCTCGATCCCGGAGAAGTCGGCATGGGAATGCGCGGGGCTGTGCTCATGCTCATGCTCGTGGGCATGCGCATGACCGTGGTCGTGCCCGTGCCCGGAGGGGGCGTGGTCGTCCTCTTCCGCTCCGTGTACCGTCACCCGGACCTGGGTGGCGGCCAAACCGCACCGGACCGCCTGCCCGGCGGCAACGTGCACGCCGGGGATATCAAGGGCGTTGAGGCGCGCGAGGAACCCGTCCGGGTCGGGATGCAGCCCGAGCAGGGCCGCCATCAGCATGTCGCCGGCGGCTCCCATGCCGCAGTCCAGATAAAGTGTTTTCATGCATCCGCCTCCATATGATTGATCATGCTGGCCAGATAGGCCGCGCCGAAGCCGTTGTCGATATTGACCACGCTCACCCCGCTGGCGCAGGAGTTGAGCATGGAGAGCAGGGCCGAGAGCCCCTCGAAGGACGCCCCGTAGCCGACACTGGTGGGGACGGCGATGACCGGGCAGTCGGCCAGCCCGCCGATCACGCTCGCCAGCGCCCCCTCCATGCCCGCGATGGCGATGATGACGCGGGCGCTCATGAGGTCCTCCAGATGGGCCAGCAGCCGGTGCAGCCCCGCGACGCCCACGTCGTAGAGCCGGACGACCTCGTTGCCGAGCATCTGCGCCGTGAGGGCGGCCTCCTCGGCCACCGGCATGTCGCTGGTGCCGCCGGTCGCCACCACGATCCTGCCCAGCCCGTCCGGCGCGGGCGGCTCGCCCGACACCGCGATCCTGCCCATCTCGTAATAGCGCAGCGGGTGCAGGCGCCCCACCTGCTCGGCCGCCTCGGGCGACAGGCGGGTGACCAGCACGTTTTGCTGCCCGTGCGCAAGGAGGGCGGACATGATCTCCGCGATCTGCCCCGGCGTTTTGCCCGCGCCGTAGATGACCTCGGGCACGCCCTGGCGGAGCCCGCGGTGGTGGTCCGGCTTGGCAAAGCCGAGGTCCTCGAAGGGAGCCGTTTTAAAGCGAAGAAGGGCCTCCCCGACCGGCAGCGTCCCGTCCGCGACCTGCTGGAGCAGGGCTTTGATCTCCTGCTTGTTCATGTGATGTTCCTCCTGTGTTCACCGCTGCGCGAGATCCAGCAGAACGGTTTCAAAATAGGGGCGGAGCCGCGCGCGGAGCGCCTCCCGGCAATCCAGCGCCCGCGCCATCTGGTCCCCGGGCAGCTGCAGCCGGGCCGCGCCGTGGAAGACCCGGACCCGGAGGTCGGAAAAGCCCATGGAAAACAGGGCTTCCTCCGCCCTCTCCACCCGGGCAAGCAGTTCCCCGGTAAAGGGGTCCCCGGCGGGGACGCGGGTGGCCAGGCAGGCGTAGGCCGGCTTGTCCCAGGTGAAAAGCCCCGCCTCGCGCGAGAGCCGGCGCACCTCGTCCTTGGTGATGCCGCATTCCCGCAGAGGCGAGCGTACCGAGAGCTCCTCCAGCGCGCGCATGCCGGGGCGGTCCTCCGGGCGGTCCGAGGCGTTGGTGCCGTCGAGAAGGAGGGGGTAGCCGTCGGCCTCCGCCCGTTCCTTCAGCGCGCCGAAGAGGGCCGTCTTGCAGTGATAGCAGCGGTCGGCCGGGTTCTGCGCGACCCGCGGCCGGGCGAGGATGTCCAGCTCCACCACGGTGAAGGGCACGCCCAGCTCCCGCGCGAGGCGCAGCGCGTCCTCCCGCTCAAACGCCGGCTGAAAGGCCGTCTGAAGATAATAGGCCCCGATCTGCGCGCCGCAGCGCAGCCCGGCGTACAAAAGGTACGAGGAGTCCACGCCGCCGGAAAAACCGAGCGCCGCCCTGGGGTGTTCGGTGAAAAAAGTCTGAAGATCCATACGACCGCTCCGTTCCGCCGCATCAGAGAATAAAAGAAGTGCCATGAGGGCGTCACATCGCAGGAGCTGCGATCCCTGCCTCTCTGGCACTCGATGTTCCATCTGCCCGCCCGGGCTCCGCCCCGCGACTCAAATCAGGAATAGTTTATCACAAAACCCCGCGGACTGCAATCCGGAATGGCGCGGCCCGCGCCGGGCTTCGGTGACTTTCTCACAGAACGGGCGCGTGCTTTTTCTTAAAATAAAAAGCACATCACAAAAGGAGGTTCTTCATGACCCAGACACCCGTAAAAAGACGCGTCCGCAGAGCGGCGGTCGCCGCCCACGCCTGCGTGGCCTGCGGTTCCTGCGTGCATTCCTGCCCGCGCGACGCCGTCCGGATCGTGAAAGGAAGTTTTGCCCGCATCAACCACGAGCGCTGCGTGGGTTGCGGAAAGTGCAGCGCCGCCTGTCCGGCATCGGTCGTCGAAATGGAAACGGTGGCACCATGAAACAAAAACGCTGGTACGATTACCTCTGGGTCCTTTCGGCCGGATATCTGGTGCTTGGATTTTTCAACATCCTCTTCGCCTGGATGGGCGTGCTCTGTTTTCTGATCCCCCTGCTCATCGCCGCGGCGGCGGGCAGCAAGTCCTACTGCAACCGCTACTGTGGCCGGGGGCAGCTCCTGCACCTGCTGGGCGACCGGCTGGGCCTGTCGCGCAGGCGGGATATCCCGGCCTTTCTGCGGAGCAAAGGGTTCCGCTACGGCTTTCTGCTCTTTTTCCTCGCCATGTTCGGGAACATGCTGTACAGCACCTACCTCGTCCTCGCGGGGGCGGGCGACCTGCGGCAGGTGGTCACCCTCTTCTGGACCTTCCGGCTCCCCTGGCACTGGGCCTATCCCGTCGCGGTCGCGCCGTGGGCGGCGCAGTTTTCCTTCGGCCTGTACAGCCTGATGCTGACCTCCACGCTGCTCGGCCTGCTCACCATGCGCCTGTACAAGCCGCGCGCCTGGTGCGTCTACTGCCCGATGGGCACCATGACCCAGCTCATCTGCAAGGCGAAGGCGGGAAAAGAAAATTGACCGAAAACAAAAAGCGGCCGGCGCGGGAAGAACCTCCCCCGCGCCGGCCGCGCGCTGTTTTTTTATTTTGCCGGCTGCGTGCCGGTGGTCTGGGGTTTGTTCGGCTCCACGGTGTCGAACACCGCCTTGGCCGAGGCGGCGAGCCCGGCCAGGCCCTGGATTTCGGAGGGGATGATGATCTTGGTCGCCCTGCCGTCGGCCACCTTTTCCATGGCCTCCAGCGCCTTGAGCTTGATTACCGGGTCGCTGGGGTTGGAAGCGTTGAGCAGCTTGATGGCGTCTGCCATGGCCGACTGCACCTTCATGATGGCCTCGGCCTGGCCTTCGGCCTCCATGATCTTGGCCTGCTTGGCGGCGTCGGCGCGCAGGATGACCGACTGCTTTTCGCCCTCGGCCACGAGGATCTGGCTCTGCTTGGTGCCCTCGGCCTGCAGGATGGACTGACGGCGCTCGCGCTCGGCCTTCATCTGCTTCTCCATGGCGTCCTGGATCTCGCGCGGCGGGATGATGTTCTTCAGCTCCACGCGGTTGACCTTGATGCCCCACGGGTCGGTGGCCTCGTCCAGCAGCAGGCGCATTTTGGAGTTGATAATATCGCGGCTGGTGAGCGTTTCATCGAGCTCGAGATCGCCGATGATGTTGCGCAGGGTGGTGGCCGAGAGGTTCTCAATGGCACTCATGGGATGCTCCACGCCGTAGGTGTACAGCTTGGGGTCGGTGATCTGGAAGTAGAGCACGGTGTCGATCTGCATGGTGACGTTGTCCTTGGTGATGACGGGCTGGGGCGGGAAGTCCACCACCTGCTCCTTCAGCGAGACCGCCTTGGCCACGCGCTCGAGGAAGGGGATTTTAAAATGGATGCCGACGCCCCAAACCGTCTGAAAGGCGCCCAGCCGTTCGACGACATAGGCCCTGGACTGCTGGACGATGATGATGTTTTTCGCCAGGGTGACCAGGATCAGGATGATGAGGACAATGGGGACAAGCCCGCCGGCGATCGACGCAAAAATGTCAGCTGTAGTGATCATGAATGTTCCTCCTGTTCCGATTTGTTCCCGGAGGCCGCCTCGGCTTCCGGAAGGACGAATACCTTCACGCCCTCGATGCGCAGGACGCGCACCAGGACGCCCGTGGGGATGATCTGGCCGTTTTCCGATCTGGCCGTCCACATGCTGCCGGCCACCGAGACGAGGCCGCGGCCCATGCGGTTGTCGATCTCCTCCTCCACCACGGCCTGCGCGCCGATGACGCGGTCGGCGTTGGTCGCCTGCTGCTTGGGGATGAGGTACCGCTGCGCCAGGGGGCGGATCAGCAGCAGGGTGAGGAAGGAGATCACCAGGAAGAGGACGACCTGGATCCAGAGCGGGGCGCCGAGGCCGGATGAGATCAGCGCGGCCAGCGCGCCGGCGGCGAACCAGATGGAGGCCAGCCCGACGGTGGCGGCCTCCACCACGCCGAATACAATGAGGGCAATGAGCCAGAATACACTCATCTGCATAATGCAGCCTCCTTTTGAGGATGAAATCGGTCTGTTTCGGCCGCCTCGCGGCGCCGGAAGAGCATCCGCACTGCCGCTATTATATCATAAAGCGGAGGGAAAAGACAGAGAAATTTCAGGGCGCGGCCTGCCCTCCGGCGCGGGCCGGGGCTTGCGCCGGAGGGCAATGCTTGTTATAATGTGGGAAATCAAACCGCTGTCTCCGGCCCTGCGCCGGAAGAAAGGAAGCACCATGAAGATTTCAATTTTGTACGTGAGCATGACTGGCACCACCGAGAAGGCGGCCGGCTGGATCCGGGAGGGGATCCTGCGGGCGGGGGAGAGCGAGGTCAGGCTGTTCAATCTGGCCGGGAGCGAGGCCGTGGACGCCGCGTTCGTCAACGAAAGCGACGCCGTGATCGTCGGCACGCCGACCTATCTGGCGAACATGAGCTGGCAGCTGAAGAAGTGGTTCGACACCGACACGAAATGCAGCCTGGCCGGAAAGCTGGGCGGCGCCTTCGCCACGGCGAACGTGATGCAGGGCGGCTCCGACCTGGCCGTTCTCGGCACGCTGCAGCACATGCTGGTCCGGGGCATGGTGGTCTACTCCTCGGGCACGGGCCGGGGCAAGCCGTTCATCCACCTGGGCCCCGTCGGCCTGCGGGAAAAGCTGGGGGAGAGCGAGGAACTCTTCCGCATTTTCGGGCAGCGGTTCGCCGAAAAGGCGGGGGAGCTGTTCGGCGGCCGGTGAGCCGCGCGGGAAAACGAGACGCAAACGCCCGTCCGGGAGCGCTCCGGACGGGTTTTTTCCCGTTTCCGGGGCAAAAGCGTTTGCTAAAATTCCCGGATTCGAGTATAATGAGAAGACTATTGCCGGGAAGGAGCGTTTTATGAACGAATTACGACTGGCGGTCCCCACTCTCTTCGGGCTGGAGGGCCTGGCTGCCGACGAGCTGCGCCGGCTCGGGCTGCCCGACGTCCGGGCGGAAAACGGGCGGGTCTTCTGCGGCGCCGGCCCGACGGACATCGCCCGGGTCAACCTGAACCTGCGCACCGGCGAGCGGGTGCTGCTGGTGCTGGGCGAATTTTCCGCCCCGGATTTCGACGCCCTGTTCGAGGGGACCCGCGCCCTCCCCTGGGAGGACTTTATCCCGCCGGACGGCGCCTTCCCCGTGAAGGGGCACGCGCTGAACTCGGCCCTCCGCTCGGTGCCCGACTGCCAGCGCATCGTGAAGAAGGCCATCGCGACCCGGCTGGGGGAGCGGTACGGCGAGAGCCGCCTGCCCGAGACGGGCGCGCTCCATCAGGTGCAGTTCTCCATCCTGAAGGACCTGGCCGTCCTGATGATCGACACCTCGGGCGCCGGCCTGCACAAGCGCGGCTACCGGGCGACGGGCGTGGTCGCCCCCCTGCGCGAGACCCTCGCCGCGGCCATGGTGCTGCTGTCCCGCTACCGGGGGCGCGACCCGTTCTGCGACCCCTTCTGCGGCTCGGGCACCATCCCCATCGAGGCCGCCCTGATCGCCAAGAACCGCGCGCCCGGCTTAAACCGCACCTTCGCCGCGCAGAAGTGGGCCTGGCTGCCCTCGGCCGCCTGGATGGACGCCGCCGAGGAGGCCATGGACAGGGAATATGACGGCAGCTACGACATCTGGGGCGGCGACATCGACCCGAAGGCCGTCGCCATCGCCGCCGAGAACGCCCGCAAGGCCGACGTGGAGGAGCTGGTGCGCTTCGAGGTGGCCGACGCCGCGGCCTTTTCCCGCACCGAGCCCTACGGGCGCGTCGTCACCAACCCGCCCTACGGCGAGCGGATCATGGAGCGCGGCGAGGCCGAAGGGCTGTACCGCGTCTTCGGACAGGCCGTGTCCCGCCTGCCTGCCGGGTGGCAGGTCAGCGTGCTCTCCTCCCACACCGAGTTCGAGCGCACCTTCGGCCGCACGGCCGACAAAAAACGCAAGCTCTACAACGGCATGATCAAGTGCGACCTCTATCTGTACGGGAAATAAAGCGCGGAAAATCAGCTCTCGGACGCCCCGTCTGCTAAAAATCTCCGGTTTTTTTTCGCGCATGGCCCCTTTTCCAGGAGTTGGACGAATAAAAAACCGAGGAAACGGGAGAAATAAAGCGATATCGCTTCAATTGGAAAGACGGTTTAACGTGCGGCATGATTTTTGCTTGAAATACGTCCGATATGGGAAAAACAGGACTTGCGGAAAAAGAAAAGTCAGTTTATTATTATAGCTGCGTTAGCACTCCGGCAAAATGAGTGCTAACGCGCTTGGTAAGTTATTAAGATATAAAACAGATATATGAAGGAGGCAGCAATCATGAATCTCAAACCCCTTGCTGACAGAGTGATCATCAAGCTGATGGAGGCCGAGGAGACCACCAGAGGCGGCATCATCCTCACCGGCGCGGCGAAAGAGAAGCCCGAGGTTGCGGAAGTCGTGGCCGTCGGCCCCGGCGGTATGGTGGACGGGAAGGAAGTCGCCATGACGGTGAAGGCCGGCGACAAGGTCATCACCAGCAAATACGCCGGCACCCAGGTCAAGATGGACGGCGTGGAGTACACCATCGTCCGTCAGGGCGACATCCTCGCGATCGTGGAATAAACCGGGAGTTCCCCGGCGCGTGTTCGGGGGAACCGCGTGTAACCCTTACAAAACATTGGAGGTAATTTGATTATGGCAAAACTGATCTGCTACGGCGAAGATGCCCGCCACGCGATGGAACGCGGCGTCAACCAGCTCGCCGATACCGTAAAGGTCACCATGGGCCCCAAGGGCCGCAACGTCGTTCTGGACCGGAAGTTCGGCTCTCCGCTGGTCACCAACGACGGCGTGACCATCGCCAAGGAGATCGAGCTGGAGGACCCGTTTGAGAACATGGGCGCCCAGCTCGTCAAGGAAGTCGCCACCAAGACCAACGACATCGCCGGCGACGGCACCACCACCGCCACCCTGCTGGCGCAGGCCATCATCCGCGAGGGCCTGAAAAACCTGGCCGCCGGCGCCAACCCGATGGTCATGAAAAAGGGCATCGCCAAGGCCACCGTGGCCGCCGTGGAGGCCATCAAGGCCAACTCCAAGCAGGTCAACGGCACCGAGGACATCGCCCGCGTGGGCGCCGTCTCCTCCGGCGACGAGACCATCGGCATGCTGATCGCCGAGGCCATGGAGAAGGTGGGCCACGACGGCGTCATCACCGTCGAGGAGTCCAAGACCGCCGAGACCTACACCGAGGTCGTCGAGGGCATGCAGTTCGACCGGGGCTACATCACCCCCTATATGGTCACCGACACCGAGAAGATGGAGGCCGTCCTGGACGACGCCCGCATCCTCATCACCGATAAGCGGATCGGCTCCATTCAGGACCTCCTGCCCGTTCTGGAGCAGGTGGTGCAGGCCGGCAAGAAGCTGCTGATCGTGGCCGAGGACGTGGAGGGCGACGCGCTCTCCACCCTGATCGTCAACAAGCTGCGCGGCACCCTGAACGTGGTCTGCGTCAAGGCCCCCGGCTTCGGCGAGCGCCGCAAGGACATGCTGCAGGATATCGCCATCCTGACCGGCGGCACCGTCATCACCTCCGAGATGGGCTATGAGCTGAAGGAAGCCACCATGGAGATGCTCGGCTCCGCCCGCCAGGTGAAGGTCTCCAAGGAGAACACCATCATCGTGGACGGCGCCGGCGAGGCCGGCGCGATCCAGGCCCGCGTGGCCCAGATCCGCAGCCAGGCTGAAGTCACCACCTCCGACTACGACAAGGAGAAGCTGCAGGAGCGCCTGGCCAAGCTGGCCGGCGGCGTGGCCATCCTCCGCGTCGGCGCCGCGACCGAGGCCGAGATGAAGGAGAAGAAGCTGCGCATCGAGGACGCCCTGAACGCCACCCGCGCCGCGGTGGAAGAGGGCATCGTGGCCGGCGGCGGTACCGCCTACGTCAACGCTGTCGCCGCCGTGGAGGCCATGGTGAGCAAGGTGGAGGGCGACGAGAAGACCGGCGTCCGCATCGTTGCCCGCGCCCTCACCGAGCCCATGCGCCAGATCGCCGCGAACGCCGGCATCGACGGCTCCGTGGTGCTGGAGAAGGTCAAGAACAGCCGCAAGGCCGGCTACGGCTTCGACGCCTACAAAGAGGTCTACTGCGACATGGTCGGCGCCGGGATCGTGGACCCCACCAAGGTGACCCGCTCCGCGCTGGAGAACGCCGCTTCGGTGGCCTCCCTGCTGCTCACCACCGAGTCGCTGGTGGCCGACAAGCCCCAGCCCCCCGCGGCCGCGCCCGCCGCACCCGACATGGGCGGCATGGGCGGCATGTATTAAAAAATCGTTCCGGGGGCGTTCGACGCACCCGAAGCCCGGGAGGACGGCCGAAAGGCCGTCCTCCTTGTTTTTGCCCCGGGGTTATGGTACAATAGCCCGGAAAGGGGGCGGTACGCATCAAAAAACGGATCCTGGCGGCCTTCTGCGCCGCTTTGCTGGTGCTCGGACTGCTGAGTTCGGCGGCGGCGGCGGACGACGTGTTCTTCCTCTCGCTCGACGACACCCTCGCCCCCCTCACCGCCGATCTCATGCCCATCCGGACGAGCGGCCTGGTGTATATCCCCTGCACGGTGTTCGACCAGCGCCTGACCGGCGTCAACCTCGGGGTCTTCTACGGACAGGACAAGACCAAGGGCACCCTTACCCTGTACAGCCGGTCCAAAACCATCATCTTCGACATCAACGCGGGCAGCGCCCGCGACGCGTCCGACGGGACCGCCTACGCCTACCGCGCCCTCATCCGCAACGGGCGCACCTATGTGCCGGCCTACGCGGTCTGCCAGTTTTTCAGCCTGGGCTATTCCGACCTCACCACCGACTACGGCCCCCTCCTCCGGATCAAGACGGGCAGGGAGTGGATCAAAAGCGATACGGTCTTCATCAGCTCGGCGGCCTCTCTCATGAGCCTCCGCTTAAATGAGTACCGCCAGAGCAGAACGCCCAGCACGCCAACCGCGACCCCGGCGCCGTCCGCCTCCGTGCCGTCCTCCTCCACGCCGTCCTCCTCCTCCTCCTCCGCGACCGACCGGAGCGGCGTGCGGGTCTACCTGGCCGTCCGCGTCGAAAGCGGCCTGCGGCTGGGGGAGATGCTCGACGACCTGGAGGCCCAGTCGGCGTCCGCGCTGTTCTTCTTCCGCCCGTCGCAGCTGAAGGAATATGATGATTTCATCCGCCGCGCCGCCGGCCTGGGCTGCCGGATCGGGCTGACGGTGGACGGGGGCACGGCGGATGACATGGAGCGGCAGATCGAAGAGGGCAACCGCCTGCTGGCGCACATCCTCCACACGCGCACCTATACCGTCCTGGTGGATGGGACCGACAGCCAGCGCAGCCAGCTGAAGGAGCGGGGGTGGCTCTGCTGGCTGGAAAATGTGGACGGAACCGCGAGCGGGCGCAGCGCGGCCGCGCTGGTGCGGAACATCATGCGCGACGTGTCGGCCAAGCGCTCCTTCGCGCGCATCCTCATGGACGACCTCGGCACCGCACCGTCCGCGCTGCCCGGCCTGCTCCGGCAGCTCCGGGCCGACCGCTACAATATCCGCACCGCAGTAGAGACAGAGCTTTGAGGTGATGAAATGAGAACGGTTTGCTTGAACAGTACATCCTTTGTCCCCACGGGCGACGCCGATTTGCTCCGGCGCCTGACCGGGCACCTGCTGGCCCGCATGCAGGAGCTGGAGGTGCTCGGCATGACGGCGGAGGGCAGCCTGCCCGACGGCCTGGTCACCATCCGGTTCACCAGGCGGGACAACGCCGAGGCGGCCCGCTGGCTGGAACAGGAGCGGCAGGTGCGCGCCGCCTACGACGCCGGGACGGACGCCATCCGCATGCAGGTCACGCCAAAGGTCACGTTTGAGGACCTGGACTATGTGCAGGCGGCGGTGATGGAGCTTCTCTATCCCTGAACCTGCGCGAAACGGTAAAAATAGCACCCCGCGGCACTGCGCCGCGGGGTGCTTT
>CAZVHV010000038.1:0-11266 GCA_964627025.1 uncultured Oscillospiraceae bacterium
CACCGTGGGGGACGCGCCCTCGTCTCTCCGCCTCATCCTGCCCGAGAGCTGCCTGGACGGGCCCAATGTGGAGACCGATATCGTGGAGGTCAACAACACCATGACCCATTACCTCCGCGAGGGCTGCTTTACCGAGCTGCCGGACACCCTCATTTATGTGGAGCGGACGCTGTCCTGCGGCAAAGTGCGCCGCGGCCTGATGGGCAGGATCGATCTGGAGCAGTACGACTATGAGCCGGACGCGGCCACACCGGTGCGCGCCACCGAGGGCACGGTGCTCGCCCGCATCCCGCCCCGCGTGGCGGTGCGCAAGAACGCGCCCATCGAACTGCCCCATGTGATGCTCCTTGTGGATGATCCGGGCAGGACCGTGATCGAGCCGCTCGCCGCCGTAAAAGACGGGATGGAGCCGCTTTATGACTTCGAACTGATGGAGCGGGGCGGCCACATCGCCGGCTGGAAACTGGGCGAGGCCCAGAAACAGGCGGTTGCCGCAGGGCTTTGCGCCCTGGCCGAGCCCGCCGCCTTCGCCGCAAAATATCACGCGGAGGGCAAGCCGGTCCTTCTCTTTGCCGTCGGAGACGGCAACCACTCGCTGGCGACCGCAAAGGAATGCTACGAGCGCCAGAAAAAGCTGACCGACCCGAGCCGCTGGGGTGAGATCCCGGCCCGCTACGCCCTGGTGGAGCTGGTCAATCTCCACGACGGGGCGCTGGAGTTCGAACCCATCCACCGGGTGGTGTTCGGGGTGGAGCCGCAGGCCCTCCTGAACGCGCTGCGCGCCGCCTATCCCGGCGCCCATGCCGGCCAAGGAGAGGGCCATGCCATCCGCTTCATCCATGAGAGCGGGGAGGGCGTCATCACCGTTCCGAACCCGTCGGCACAGCTGACGGTCGGTACCCTCCAGCATTTTCTGGACGAGTATGTTCCAGCCCATGGGGGAAGGATCGATTACATCCACGGCGAGGACGTCACCCGCGAGCTGGCCCGCAGGCCGGGGAACATCGGCTTCCTCCTGCCCGCCATAGGAAAGGAACAGCTTTTCCCGACCGTGATTTTCGACGGCGTGCTGCCCAGAAAGACCTTTTCCATGGGCGAGGCCCATGACAAGCGATTTTATCTGGAAGCGCGCAAAATCCGCTGAGTTTCCCGCCGCAAGGAGGTGCCGGTATGCCGATGCTCGAGTTGAACGCTTATGCCAAACTCAACCTCACGCTGGATGTGCTCCATAAACGGGAGGACGGTTACCATGATCTGCGCATGGTGATGCAGTCGGTGGACCTGACCGACACCATTACCCTCGAGACGGGCGAGGCGAACGGCCTCACGGTCTGCACCAATGTGAACTTTCTCCCCAATGACGAACGCAACCTGGCAGCCGCAGCCGCCCTCCGGTTCCGGGAGGCCACGGGGAAAGGGGCGGACGGCCTGGCTATCTCCATCCGGAAGCGCATCCCCGTCTGCGCCGGCATGGGGGGCGGGAGCAGCGACGCCGCCGCCGTGCTCCGCGGGCTGAACACCCTGACGGGAGTGGGGCTACCGCCCAAACGCCTGGCGGAGGTCGGCGGCCTGGTCGGCTCGGACGTGCCCTACTGCGTCATCGGCGGGACCGCGCTGGCCGAGGGCAGGGGAGAGATCCTCACCCCGCTGCCGCCGCTGCCCGACTGCCGGATCGTCATCTGCAAGCCGAAATTCTTTATCTCCACGCCGGAACTCTTTTCGCGCATCAACTGCGCGAGGATCCGCTGCCGGCCCGACACCGCCGGCGTCATCGCCGCGCTGGAAGCGGGAGACCTCAACGGGGTCGCGCGGCGGCTCTACAATGTTTTTGAGGATGTGCTCCCCGCCCGCTACGCGGCGGAGATCGCCGAGATCAAGGACGTGCTCATCCATTCCGGCGCGCTGGGGGCCGCCATGAGCGGCACCGGCCCCACCGTGTTCGGCCTTTTTGAAACGGAAAGCTGTGCCGAGGCCGCTTACGCCGCTTTGGCGGGGACCTATCAGGATGTTTTCCTGACCAGACCCGTATCAAATGAGATCATGCCGGTATAAAAACAGAAAACACCGTCCATACTGTAGGCAATCTACATATGGATGGTGTTTTTTATGTTGCCGTCATTCGTTCCGAGCAAGACCCTTCGGCGCTGGGAGATCGCGCTTTTGCTGTCGGTGGCGCTCGTCGCCCTGTTTGGCTTCTGGCTTAACCGCGAACAGACCCAGCTGGCGGACAAGGTCGTCCGCCTTCATATCATTGCCAATTCGGACAGCGCCGAGGATCAGGCGCTGAAACTCCGGGTGCGGGATCATATTCTGGAGGAGTCGCAGGACCTGATCGTCACCGACGGGGGACTGGACGCGGCCGTCGCCTCTATCAACGGGCATCTGGACGACCTGGTTGACGCCGCAACCGAGACTGTGCAGGCGGCAGGCTACGATTATCCCGTCACCGCAACGCTGGAGAAGACCTGGTTCCCCACCAAGACGTATACCGACTTCGCGATGCCGGCGGGCAACTACACCGCGCTGCGCATCGTCATCGGAGAGGGGAAAGGACAAAACTGGTGGTGCGTGGTCTTTCCGCCCCTCTGCATGGGCTCGGTCACCGAGACGGTAGCCGACACCGCGGCAAGCGCCGGCCTGACAAAAGACGAGGTCGCTCTGATTACGGGCGAGTCGGAGGGCTACGTCATCAAATTCAAGGCCATCGAGCTGTGGGAAGAATTCAAGCAGACCTATTTTTAAAAGGATTGCCCCCGGGCTGTGCTTTTGCGCAGCCCGGGGGCATGTCGTTTTACGGCGCCGACGGAGAGGGCCCCTTTCGCCTGTAGTCCGCCGCGATCCACGGCAGGTAGAGGATGAGCCAGAGGAGGAGCATAAGCCCGATTTCAGGGAAGAGATAGCCGGGATGGCCGCACCAGGACTGGAACACCTGAAGCAGGGTGTCCTGCGGAACGCCGCACAGGAACATGTAATTGGCATCGAAGCGAAAATCGGCGGCGGCCGCCATCCCGAGGAAGAGCAGCAGCAAAAGGAAACATCCGGGCAGCCGCCGGTAGTCGGGGTGAAACCCGTCACCCCAGACGAACAGAACGGGGATGAGGATCAGGAGCGAGTGGAGCAGGATACTCTCCAGATACTGAAAGCTGACGAGCGGATAGGACCAGCCCGGCATAATGACGGCAAGGAGCGCGGCCGGCATGCTCAGCGCATAGGAAAATTCCCGGAGGAGCGCGGTCCGCCTGCCGAATACGGCGGCAAATTCCAAAAAGACGGAGACGCCGCACAGATGCAGCGGCAGCATGTCCTGCAGGCTGTAGCGGCCGATGACGGCCTTCCAGATCCAGACCGAGATCTCGCTGGAGACCAGAACGACGGCCAGAACGTGCTTGATCCGCTCTTTTGCCGCATAGGAGCGCCGGCGGTAAAGCGGGACGGCCGCGGCGATGAGAAGGAGCACCGTGACGGCCCAGGCGATATGGGGCGGGCTGAAGTTTCGGGTGATCAGCCCGGACGGGATCTCCGTATTCACCGACCAAAAATACTGCAGCATACCTGACGCCTCCTGAAGAAAAGCCTGCGCGTGCCGCTGCCGGTCAGCCGGCCGCGGGGACTGCGGTGATCACGCGGATGCGGCCGCCGGAGCTTTCCGCCTTGTCATACCAGCCGGTGAGCGAATAAGCGCCCGAAGTGACCCGATCGAGGGAGGAAAAATAGTAGTCGCCGCCCCTGACCTCATAGACCGCAACATTATCCGCGAGGGTATGGCTGACCGTGCCGGCCAATGCGGTGTTCGCGCCAACGGCGGTCAGGCTCACCGGGGTAAGATTGGAAATCGAGGTAAGGGCGCCGTTTTGCGAAATGAACCGGCTGGGCCCCCTGGAGATGTTGAAGACAGAGGAGGCGGAGGTGTAGACGCCGGGAACGCCGCCGATATCATAGGCATAGCTGCCGAAGAGCGTCATGCCGCTGCTCATTTCGGAGGCGCTCGTCACGACCCCGTATTGATGGAGATCTCC
Organism: uncultured Oscillospiraceae bacterium; assembly: GCA_964627025.1. Taxonomy (GTDB): domain Bacteria; phylum Bacillota; class Clostridia; order Oscillospirales; family Oscillospiraceae; genus JAEWRY01. Next base: position 4,017 of record CAZVHV010000038.1, read on the forward strand.
GGTGACGTCGTTTAAAATCAGGCGGGTGAGCGCGCCGTTTGCGTTCCGCACAAAATAGCGCACCATGCTGTTCTGGAAGGTTACGCCGGCCAGCCGCGAAGGATAGACCCGCACGGCGGAGCCGCCATAGGTATCGAGGATCTCAACATCGTCAGCCAGCGGATAGGAACCGAGCTTTGTGCCGCCGGAATCCATTTTGCCGGTCAGGGCGGCGGAGGAGAGCGCCTTGAGCTCGGTCGTGCCGGCGGAGGCTGTGGCCCGGACCAGATCTCCCACTTGCAGAGAAGTATCCGTACTCGGATAGGTGTACTGCATGCCGTCGGTGGCGGTGAACGTCACGGTGGAGGCCGAGTAAGAATTGCCGCCTGCGTCGGTGTATCGTCCGGTGCCGAGGGAAGAGATCACACCGTACAGGATGGGGGAGGAGGCCTGACTGCCGGTCAGGACGGCGGCCACGCCGCCGCTGCGGCCCAGGAGGAGGGTGACGGTATCGCCGGTCCGGCAGCTGCCGAGGTCGGAGAGGGTGAAGGCGGCCGCGGCTGTCTCGATGCCGTAGGTCCTGCCCGCCACCGTGACCGAGGTCGGCGCCGCGGCGGAGGGGGAGACCGACTGATAAGTGCCGGTGACCCTGGCGGTATAGGCCCAGATGGTGCGCATGGAGGCCGACCAGTAGAGCACGTCTCCGTCCCGGATGGAGGAGAGGCCGGAGAGCGCGCCGCCACGGTAGACGGTGACGTTGCTGAGGGAGAAGGGGATGCTCGACTGCCAGCCGGAAGCGGCGACCACAGGGCCGTCCATGGCGTCGTTGATCAGCGAGACGAGGTCGATTTCACCCGAGGGGGTGAGCGCGTGCCCGAGGGTGGCGAGGTAGACCGCGCCGGAAGTGGTTTTCGCGGTGAGCAGGTTATACAGCAGGAACATGGCGTCCCTGCGGGTCAGGATGTCCTTGTTGGCAAAGACGGTGAGCCCTTCGTCCAGATGCAGCGTGCGGTACAGCGCCATCTGGCCGGAGGGGTAGGTCCCGACAAAATCGCGGTCGGAATAGCCCAGCAGGCGCAGCGCCATGGTGACGCCCTCGGCCAGCGTGATGGTGCTGCCCGGACGGAAGGTGCCGTCGAGATACCCCTGCACATAGCCCGTCTGCACGGCGGCCTCGATATAGGGGGCGGCCCAGTAGGTAGCGGGTACGTCGGGGTAGGGGGAGACCGAGGTCTGGGAGCCGACACTGTCCCGGGAGGCTGACATGGCAATGACCATCTTGGTGAATTCCGCGCGGGTGACGGCGCGGCCGAGCATCAGATCGCCGTTTTCGTCGCCGACCATGACGTCCAGCGCGGCAAGGGCCTGCGCGGCCTCGTCCTGCGAAGGGGCGGCCGCCAGCGCCCCGGGCATCAGCCCCGCCAGCAGGACCAGGGTCAGGAGAAGCGCGGAGAGTCGTTTTTTCATAAATCGGATCATTCCTTTCCTGTAACGGGGTGTCGGACTAATCGTGCCTGAGCGCGTCGATGGGGTTGAGCTTTGCGGCCTTCCCGGCGGGGAGATAGCCGAAGATCACGCCGACGGCCACCGAGACGCTCACCGAAACCACGATGGCGGTCACCGAGGGCACGGCGGTCACGCCGACGATCTTGCCGGCGATCCCCGCCAGCGTCACGCCCACGAGGATACCGAAGATCCCCCCGATGGCGGAGGTGGTGGCCGCCTCGATGATAAACTGCCGGCGGATGTCCCGGCTCCTGGCGCCCAGGGATTTTCGGATGCCGATCTCACGGGTCCGCTCGGTGACCGACACCAGCATGATGTTCATGATCCCGATGCCGCCCACCAGCAGGGAGATGGCCGCGATGGCCACCAGCACCGTCATGACCGTGCCCTGGATGGTGTTCATCACGCCCATCATCTCGGACATGGAGATGACCATGTAGGCATCCTCGTCTTCAAAGATGGTGGAGAGTTTTTTTTCGATCAGCGCCTTGGCCATGGTGTTGGCGTCCTTGTTCGCGGCCGAGACGTCGTACTGCGTGATCTTGCTGTCGCCGTTTAAGCGGGTGGCGTTGGTGTAGGGGATATAGACCGTGTTGTCATCGCCGTTGGAGGTGTTGTCCGCCGACTCGGTGAGGATACCCACCACGGTATAGGCGTTGCCGTTCAGACTTAAGGTCTGGCCGTAGCCGTTGTTGTGAAAGACCTCCTGATCGACATAGGAGCCGATCACGCAGACGTTCTGGAAGCGCGAAAGGTCGATGAACTGGAGAAAGCGCCCCTGCGCCAGCGTCAGCGCCCGGATGGAGAGATAGTCCTCGCTTACGCCGACCACCGAAGAGGTATAGGTCTCGCTTCCCGCCTTGAGCACCGCCTTCACCGTGACGTGGGGGGAGACCGACTTGATGTAGTTCGGGTATTTTTCCGCAAGATGGTACATATCCCCGGCCTCGACGTTCCGCGACGAGTTGCGCCCGATGATATAGACCTGCAGGAGGTTGGAGCCCATCTTTTCGAATTGACTGTCGATCATGCTTTTCATGCCGTCGCCCAGGCTGATGATGATGATCACCGCGGCGACGCCGATGATGATGCCCAGCATGGTGAGAAGAGCCCGCATCTTGCTGGTGGAGAGCGCCTTGAGGGCAAGGAAAAAAGACTGCTGGATACTCATGCCTCCGTCACCTCCTCGCCGCTCCCGAAGAGAGCATCGGGCGGATTCAGTTCCTTTTCTTCCGGCGGCTGCACCACGGCCTGGGGGTCGCCGGCGTCTCCGTCATAGATGATGCGCCCGTCCTGCAGGCGGATGATGCGCTGGGCCTTCATGGCGATGGAGTTGTCGTGGGTGATCAGGACAATGGTGTGCCCCTGCCGGTTGAGCCGCTGTAAAAACGCGATGACCTCGCGGCCCGTGTGGGAGTCCAGCGCGCCGGTCGGCTCGTCGGCCAGAATGACGGCGGGATTGCCCGCCAGAGCCCGGGCGATGGAGACGCGCTGCTGCTGCCCGCCCGAAAGCTGGGACGGCCGGTGCCTGGCCTTGTCGGCGAGGCCGACCTGCTCCAGCGCGTGCAGGGAGGCGGCGCGGCGCTCGGCGGCGGACATTCCGCCGTACAGCAGGGGGAGCTCCACATTTTCCAGAACGTTCAGGGTCGGGATCAGGTTGTACTGCTGGAAGATGAAGCCCAGCATTTTGTTGCGGATCACGGCCTGCTGGTCGTCGTCCATGGTGGATACGTCGATGCCGTTAAGACGGTAGGTGCCCGAGGTGGGCACATCCAGGCAGCCGATGATGTTCATGGCGGTGGATTTGCCCGAGCCGGACTGCCCCACGATGGCCACGAACTCTCCCGCGCGGATGGACAGGGTCACCCCGTCCAGCGCGTGGACGGCGGTGTCGCCCATGGGATAGATCTTATAGACGTCGGTCAGCTCTATCATGACTCGACCCGCCTCATGTTGCCGCTCTGCATCTGCTCGTAGATGCTGCTCGCCTGGTTTTCGATCAGCACGGTCTGACCTTCCTGCAGACCGGAGAGGATCTCGATGTAATCCGCGTTGTTGCGGCCGAGCGTGACCTGCACCGTCTGGATCTTGGTGGGGTCGACAAGGTTGCCGTCCTTGTCGAGGGCGCCGTCGCCCGGGACGAGAACGGTGTTGCCCCGCTGCACCGCGTCCACAGGGACGGAGAGGACGCTGGCCGCGGGCTCCACCATGATCTCGGCGTTGACGTTCATGCCGGGGAGCAGATCGCCCGGGTCGTCCAAAACGACGGTGACGGGATAGGTGGTGACGCCGGAGACCGTGGTGCCGTTGATGTTGATCTTATCCACATGGCCGGTAAAGGTCTGGTTTTCCAGGGCGTCAGCGGTGATCTGAACCGTCTGCCCAACCTTGACCTTGCCAATGTCCAGCTCGTCGATGTTCATGTCGAAGGTGAGCACGGACATGTCGTAGATGACCGCCAGATCGCCCGAGGTGGTGGCGTCGATGTTGTCGCCCGCCTTAAACTTCTTTTCGATCACGGTACCGGAAATGGGAGCGGTGATGATATAGTTGTCGCGCGCGTCCTGCGCGCTTGCCAGCGCCAGCTTGGCGTTGTCCAGCGCGATGCGGGCGTTGTCGATCTGCGTGTTCAGATCGGTGGAGCGGTAGACGCCCAGCACCTGCCCGTCATGGACGCGGTCGCCCTCGGAGACATAGAGGTCGGTGAGCTTGCCGGAGACCTTGGCGGTGAGGATCTCCTGCGCGGCGTAGGCAAAGGTGCCGGAGGAGGCGCAGGCATATCCGCCCACCGTGGCGGTGCCGGTGGTGCTGGTGGTGATGGCCCCCGGGTTGGAGACCTTGAGGGTGACCTGGCGGACCAGCGCGCCGCCCGCGCCCACCTCATCCACGGCGGAGATCTCATCCACCGTGCCGGCGAGGGTCTCCAGGGTGCCGCCCACCGTGACGGCTGCGCTTTGGCCCTTGGAAAAGGTCTTCGCCTGGCTGGCGTGGAAGGGAAGGGTGAGGGTCATCGTGTCACGGTCGAGGATCACCGCCACGGCCATGCCGGCCGAGACCGTATCGCCCGCTTTTACGTTCAGCGTCTGGATCACCCCGTCGGCCGTGGCCTTGAGCTGCAGATCGTCCATGCTGTCCGATTTGTTTTCCAGCAGAGCGTTGTAGGAGAGCTGGGCCTGCTGGACCGAAAGCTCGGCGCGGGCGATGGAGTTTTCCACGTCCTTGGCGTCGATCTTATAGAGCAGGTCGCCCTTTTTCACCGTATCGCCCTCTTCAAAGGGTGCGTCCAGTACTTCGCCGGTGACCAGCGCGGTGACGTTGTAGGAATCGGTCGGCTGGATGGTCGCGGTGCCGCTGACGGTGACCGCGATATCGCGCCGGGCGGCCACATCCTGCAGGTACAGGCTGGAGGTAAGCTGCTGGGTGGCGTTCCGGATGCGGAACACAACAAAGCCGATCACGGCGGCCGCGACGAGCAGGATGATCAGGACTTTGAGCCACTTGCGCTTTTTCTTTGCCTTGGGGAGTTTAAGTTCCGGTTTTTCCTCCGTAGCCGGAGCGGGCTGCTTCAATTCGGTATGTTCCATAAAGAGGCTCCTTTCTCAGCGGGTCGCGACAGGGGCGGCCATGCCGCGCCTGAGGATGTTCAGGATGTTCACGTAACGGGCGCGGGCGGCGCCGGGATCGGGGGCCTGCAGTCCGCTGCACAGGGCGGGGCCGGTGACGCCCAGGAGGATGGCGAGCATATCCCTCAGATCGGTTTCCGACGCCAGGCTGAGGCGCGACCGGTCGATATGCGGGGTCAAATGGCGAAGGAAGCCCTCCGGTCCCGCGGCGTTCTGAAAGATATGCGCGTGGAGTCCGGCGTTGCGCCGGAGGATGGCGAGCATGGTGACGAAACCGCCGTCCGGACCGGGTCCGTCCGTCTCCTGCAGGATGCGGTCATAAAAGGCGAGAAACGCGGCAAAAAGATCGCCGTGGTTTTCCTGCAGAAAGGCCTCCAGCAGAGCGATCAGCCGCTTGCCGTATTCGCCCAGCAAAAAGTGCAGAAGCTCAGCCTTGTCCTGAAAATACATATAAAAGCTTCCGCGGGGAATGCCCGCCGACCGGACGATGCGGTTGATGGAAGCGTCGCCGTAGGGGACCCGGGTAAATTCCTCCCGGGCGGCCCGCAGGAGTTTCTCCCGTTTTTCCGGGGGCAGGTTGAAAAAGGTTGTGCTCGGCAATGGCGCCACCTCACGATATGACAATCTGTCATATATCATGGGCGACAAGCTGTGATATGTCAAGAGAAAGAAGGCAAACTTTTTGAAATGCCATGTATAACCAGCCTGCGGCCTGTCCACAATAGGGCCGGAGGTGTTTCAGATGAAAGGGAAACAATTCTTGCAGCGCATAGGCGACTTCATGGCGGGAAAGGGCTTCTACATAGTCCTGTTCCTCTGCGTCGCCGCAATTGGAATATCGGGCTATTATCTTTTTTCCGGCATGGGGTTCGGGGGCGGGGACACCGCCGTGGCCGGCGGGGCCAAGGTGGTGGTGACCCCCTCGCCGGCAGTGACGATGCCTGCCAAAAAAACCACCCCCTCGCCGACGCCGGTGCCGAGCGCGACGCCGACGCCCGCGCCCTCCCCCTCCGCCAGCGCCGCCCGGAAAGAGACGGTGTATACCTGGCCGGTGAAGGGAGAGATCATCAACGATTTCAGTCTGGAAGTGCTTGCCTATGATTCCACCATGGGAGACTGGAGAACCCACTCCGGGATCGATATCGCCTCCGGACAGGGAACGCAGGTTTTGGCGATTTCCGACGGGACGGTGGCGTCGGTCGAGCAGGATGATCTCATGGGCACCACGGTGACCATCGACCACGGGAAGGGACTGCAGAGTGTCTATGCCAATCTGGCGGCGGCGCCGACGGTGAAAAAGGGAGACAAGGTCGCCACCGGCGCGGTAATCGGCTCGGTGGGAAGCACCGCGATCGCCGAAATCGAAATGCCCTCGCATCTCCATTTCGAGATGATCCAGGACGGCAATCCGGTGGACCCGGAGCAGTATCTGCCGTAACCGAAGTCCGGCATTAAAAAAAGGAATGAGGGACATCACAGCGGATGTCTCTCATTCCTTTTTTGTTCCCGAGGACCTGTCCGTCTGACGGACGATCCTGGTCCCGTTATTTGCAGCGTTTCAGCAGGTGTTCCCACATATTGTCCACGTAGGTCTGGGCTTCCGCCAGCATCCACTCGTTGCCCGGGCGGAACATATGCGCGAAACGCCGCTGCTTTTCCAGAAAAGCGGTGACGGGGCGTTTCACTCTGGGTTCATAGGTCAGGCGCCAGACGCCGTTTTCGACCTCATACATGGGCCAGACGCAGGTTTCCACCGCGAGACGGCAGATCTCGGCCAGATCCTCGGTCGGATAATCCCAGCCGCGGGGGCAGGGAGAGAGAACATTGAGGAAGGCAGGCCCGGGGGTATAGAGCGCCTTTTTCGCCTTTTCGTGCATGTCTTTAAAATTGCCGATAAAGGTGGTCTGCGCGGCGTAGGGGATGTTGTGGGCCGCCAGGATCTCGGTTAAGTTCTTTTTGTTCTGCTTTTTGCCCTGGATGACCTCGCCGATCGGCGAGGTGGTGGCCGAGGCAAAACGGGGGGTGGCGGAGGAGCGCTGGATGCCGGTATTCATGTACGCCTCGTTGTCATAGCAGACATAGACCATGTCGTGGCCGCGCTCCATGGCGCCGGAGAGCGACTGGAAGCCGATGTCGTACGTG
>CAZVHV010000039.1:0-11034 GCA_964627025.1 uncultured Oscillospiraceae bacterium
GGGGATGCCGGCCACGTTGGAGATCACGGCCGCGACCGAGACGCCGGACGCGCGCAGCATCAGCTTGGCGACCGCGCCCGCGAAGACGAGGGGGGCGGTCAGCCGCCCGGAGAAGTGGCCGCCGCCGCGCGGGTCGTTGAAGCCCTTGTAGCGGACGGCGCCGGTGTAGTCGGCGTGGCCGGGCCGGGGGGTGACGCGCAGGTTGTCGTAATCGCCCGAGCGGGTGTTCGTGTTCTCGATCACGGCGCACAGGACGGTGCCCGTGGCCCGGCCCTCGTAGACGCCCGAGAGGAACCTGACCTGGTCGGCCTCCTTGCGCGGGGTGGCCAGCGGGCTGTTGCCCGGCGCGCGCCGCGCCATTTCGGCGGCGATGAAGTCCATGTCCAGGACCAGCCCGGGGGTCACCCCCGCGAGGGTCACGCCGATGGCGGGGCCGTGCGACTCCCCGAAAATCATATAATTCATAAGGTTACCTCCTCGCAGTGTCCGCCCAGCGCCGCGTAGTCCGTCCAGAAGCCGGGGTAGGATTTTGCCACGCTGCCCGCGTTCCGCAGGGTGAAGGGCGCGTCCGCCCGGGTGGCGGCGATGCCCAGCATCATGGCGATGCGGTGGTCGTTGTGGGAGTCGGCGGCGACGCCGCCGCGGAAGCCGGCCACCCCGCGGATGAGAAGGGCGTCCGGGGACTGCTCGACGTCCGCCCCGAGGCGGTTGAGCTCGGCGGTCACCGTGTCCAGCCGGTCGCTCTCCTTGATGCGCAGGCGCCCGGCGTTCACCAGCTCGGTGACCTCGCCCGCGCGCAGCGCGGCCCTCAGGGCCAGCGCGGGCACCAGGTCGGGGCACTGGGAGACGTCCAGGACCACCCGGCCGGGACCGGAGAGCCGCGCGGCGTAGTCGACGATGACGCGGTCGCCCTGGACCGAGTCCGGATTAAGATTTTCAAGCGTGACCGCGTTGCCGATGCCGTTGGCGGCGAAATAAAAGGCCGCCTGCGAGTAATCGGCCTCCACCGTGACGTCGGCCGCCCGGTAGCGCTGGCCGCCGGGGATGCGGAAGCGCCGGTCCCCGTCGTAATCCACCCGCACCCCGAAGCGCCGGAGCGCGTCCATTGTCAGGTCGACGTAGCCCACCGACTCGAGGGGGGTGGTCAGGACGAGCTCGGAGTCGCCGTCCAGCAGGGGCAGGGCGTAGAGCAGGCCGGTGATAAACTGGGAGGAGACGTCCCCGCGCAGCGAAAAGAGGCCGGGCCGCAGGTCGCCCTCCACCGTGCAGCGGCCGTCCGCCTGGGAGAAGGAGATGCCCTTCTCGGCGCACAGGTCGGCATAGGGCTGCATGGGGCGCTCCATCAGGCGGCCCTGGCCGGTGAAGACGCCGCCCCCGCGCAGGACGAGGGCGAGCGGGAGAAGGAAGCGGAGGGTGGAGCCCGACTCGCCGCAGTCGAGGAGCGGGAGGCCGGGCCCGGGCGTCCGGAGCGCCCGGAGGCAGCGCCGGGTGGCGAGGATATCCTGCGAGGGGTCGAGGTTTTCCAGGCGGCTCTCCCCGTCGGCCAGGGCCGCGGCGATCATGACCCGGTGGGCCTGGCTCTTGGAGGGGGGCGGCGTGACCGCGCCCTCCAGCCGGGCGGGGGAAAGGAGGAGGTTCATCGGGCGGCCTCCTTCAGCAGCGCGAGGGCCGCGTGCTTCTCCATCCGGCGGGGGACCGCCTTGCCCAGCTCGGACAGGAGGATGAGGGTGATGTCGTCGCCCGCGCTCTTTTTGTCCAGGCCGATGGCGGCGGCGTAGTCGGACGCGGTGCACGAGATGGCGTCGGGCAGGCCGAAGGCCCGGACGAGGGCGGCGATGCGGCCGGGCAGGCCGGCCGGGGTGACGCCCAGCCGGACCCCGAGTTCGGCGGCGAGGCACATGCCGGCGGCCACCGCCTGGCCGTGGGTGTAGGTCTCGTAGCCACCCGCCAGCTCGTAGGCGTGGCCGAAGGTATGGCCGAAATTCAGGATCATGCGCAGGCCGGTGTCGCGCTCGTCCTGCTCGACCACCCAGCGCTTGCTGTCGCAGCAGGCGTACAGGACCGCTTCGATGCGGCCGGTCACGGCGGCGCGGGAGGGGGCGGCCTCCAGGGACGCGAAGAGCGCCCGGTCCCCGATGCAGCCGTACTTGATGACCTCGGCCATGCCGTCGGCGAAGACGGCGTCGGTCAGGGTGGCGAGGCAGTCCGGGTCCATCAGCACGAGCCTGGGCTGCCAGAAGGTCCCGGCGAGGTTCTTGCCCGCCTTGAGGTCGACCGCCACCTTGCCGCCCACCGAGGAGTCGACCTGGGCCAGCAGGGTGGTGGGGATCTGGACGAAGCGCACGCCGCGCAGCAGCGTGGCGGCGGCAAAGCCCGCGAGATCGCCCACCACGCCGCCGCCCAGCGCGGCCACGGCGTCGGTCCGGGTGAGGCCGAAGGCCAGCAGCTCGTCGTAGACGTGCTCCAGCATGGCCATGGACTTGGAGCGCTCGCCGGCGGGGACGGTCACGACCACCGTGCGGAAGCCCGCGTCCTCGAGCGAGGCGACCAGCCGGGCGGCGTAGAGGGGGCCGACGTTGGAATCGGTGACGATCCCGATGCGGGAGGCCCCGGGCAGGACGGCTTTGCAGTCCGCGCCCGCGCGGTCCAGCAGGCCGGGAGCGATCCGGATCTCATAGTCCCGGCCGGGAAGGGAGACGGTAAGGGTTTTCATAAGGCACCTCGTTGTTTCAGATGATGGGCGGGCACGCGCGCCGGTCCCGCGCCGCGGAAAGGGGGGGTCAGACCGAGAGCGTTTTGCCCATCAACTCGATGAACTTGCCGCTTTTTTCCATCAGGGCGTGGAACTGCCCGGGGGTCAGGGACTGCTGGCCGTCGCACTTGGCGTGCGGCGGGTCGTTGTGCACCTCGATGATGAGGCCGTCGGCGCCGGCGGCGATGGCGGCCATGGACAGCGGCTCGACCATCCAGCTCATGCCGGCCGAGTGGGAGGGGTCCACGATCACGGGCAGATGGCTCATCCGCTTGATGGCGGGGATGGCCGAAACGTCCAGCGTGTTGCGGGTGTAAGTCTCGAAGGTCCGCACGCCGCGTTCGCACAAAATGACATTTTCATTGCCGCCGGCCATGATATACTCGGCGGACATGATCCACTCCTCATAGCTGTTCGACATGCCGCGCTTGAGCAGGACGGGCTTGGACATGCGTCCCACCTCCTTGAGCAGGTCGAAGTTCTGCATGTTGCGGGCGCCGATCTGGACGACGTCCACCATCTCCTCGAAGGTGTCCACCCACTTGGGGGACATGACCTCGGAGACGATGGGCAGCCCGGTCTCGCGCCGCGCCTCGGCGAGCAGCTCGAGCCCCTCGGCGCCCATGCCCTGGAAGGAGTAGGGGGAGGTGCGGGGCTTGAAGGCGCCGCCCCGCAGCAGGGCGGCCCCGGCGGCCTTCACCTCGCGGGCCACCCCGATGATCTGGTCGCGGCTCTCCACCGAGCAGGGCCCCGCGATCACCGCGAAGTTGCCGCCGCCGATGCGGGCGCTCCCGACCGACACCACCGTGTCCTCGGGGTGGAACTTGCGGTTGGCCTTTTTGTACGGCTCCTGCACGCGCATCACGCGGTCCACGTGGGGCTGCATGGACAGCTCGTCGATGTCCAGCGCGGAGGTATCCCCGACCAGGCCGAGGATGGAACAGCCGATGCCGTTGGTGATGCCCACCTGGATGCCCTGCGCTTCCAGGCTCTCGGCCAGGGCGGTGATATCCTCTTTTTCTGTACCTGTTTTCATTACGATCACCATAAAAACACGCTCCTTTTTCCATAAAAATATAAAACAAAAGAGCTCATCGACAAACGTCAATGAGCTCCCGGGTTTGGGATCAATCAGCCCGCGCCGTGCGGCCGGGCCCACTCAAGCCGTTCATCCTTCGGAATCGCCACGCGAAAATAGCCGGAACCCGCAAATCGGGCCCAGCTGGTGGTAAAGTAGAAGGATGAAATTGTGGAAGCAGTTCGTTTCATGGCAAACCTCACACAACACGGCCGGGTCGAACAGTTTAAGACGCTAAAGTGATTATATATCAGCGGCATGCAAATTGCAAGCCTGAATTTCCCCCCCGCCGGGCGGCGGACGGGGCTATTCGGCGGAGATCAGATAGGAATAGACGGGCTGTCCGCCGTCGAGCAGGCTGATCTCGGCGTTCGGGCAGGCGGCGGCAAAAAGCGCGCGGGTGTTCTCCGCGTCCTCGGCGCGCACGTCCGCCCCGTAGAAAAGGGTGAGGAACTCGGCGCGCTGCATGGTCTCGTCGGCGGCCAGCCGTTTGAGCAGCTCGGAAAGGTCGCGCCCGGTGCCGAAGAGCTGGCCGTCGCACAGGGCGAGGTAGTCGCCCTTGCGGATGGCGGCGCCGTCAAAGTCGGAATCCCTGGCGGCGTAGGTGATCTCGGCGGTGCGGACGTGCTCCAGCGCCCTGGTCATGGCGGCGAGGTTCTCCTCGCGGCCGGCCTCGGGGTCCACCGCCAGCAGGGCGGAGATCCCCTGGGGAACGGTTTTGGTCGGCACGATCACCACTTCCTTCCCCTCGGCGAGGGGGACGCACTGCTGGGCGGCCATGATGATGTTCTTGTTGTTGGGCAGGACGTAGACCAGCTTGGCGGGGGTGCGGTCGATCTCGCGCAAAATGTCCTCGGTGGAGGGGTTCATGGTCTGGCCGCCGCTGATGATGCCGTCCGCGCCCAGGTCGCGGAAGACGGCGGCGAGCCCCTCGCCGGCGCAGACGGTCACGAAGCCGATCTCCTTTTCGGGCGGGGCGATTTTCCGGCTCCCGTCCTCCGGCGCGTTTTCCGCCAGGATCTCGGTGTGCTGCTCGCGCATGTTCTCGATCTTCACGGTGAGCAGGGGGCCGTAGGTGAGGGCCTCCTCCAGCACCCGCCCGGGGTGGTCGGTGTGGACGTGGACCTTGATGATCTCGTCGTCGTCCACCAGCACGAGGCTGTCGCCCAGGGCATTCAAAAAGCCGCGCAGGGCTTCGGGGTCCTTGCCGGTCTGGCGGGAGCAGATGAATTCGGTGCAGTAGCCGAAGGTGATCTCCTCGGTGGAGAAGGAGGCGAAGTCGGCCTTTTCCTTCACGGCGGGTTCGCCCGCGCCCTCGGGCACCGGCAGGCCGCGCAGCTCGTCGAGCATCCCCTGCAAGATCACCAGGAAGCCCATGCCGCCGGCGTCCACCACCCCCGCCTTCTTCAGGACGGGGTTCTGGTTCACCGTGTCGGCCAGGGCGGCCTGGCCCTCCTTGATGGCCTCCTCCAGGACGTACTCCGCCGCCCCGTTCTCCCGGGCGGCCTCGGAGGCCCTGCGGGCGCCGAGGCGGGCGACCGTGAGGATGGTGCCCTCGGCGGGCTTCATCACGGCCTTGTAGGCGGTGTCCACGCCGGTCTCGAGCGCGGCGGCCAGGGCGGCGCCGTCGATGGTCTCGGCGTTCTTCACCGACTTGGCGAACCCGCGGAACAGCAGGGAGAGGATCACCCCGGAGTTGCCGCGTGCCCCGCGGAGCAGGGCGGCGGCGTTCACCGCGGCCGCGTCTCCCGCCGTGCTCGGGAGCTTTTTCCGGAGCTCGGCCGCCGCGGCGTCGATGGTGAGGCTCATATTGGTACCGGTATCCCCGTCGGGGACCGGGAAGACGTTCAGCTCGTTGATGCGCTGCCGTTCGAGATGGATGGAGGCCGCCGCGTGGATGACCATCCCGGCCAGCAGGTTCCCGTCAAGGGTCTGTATCATGTCGAATGTTCCTTCCTTTCGGTGGTACGCAGCCGCGTCAGCCGATCACCATAGAGTCGATATAGACGTCCACGGACTGGACCTCCATGCCGGTGGTGCGGCTGACGACATAGCGCACCTCGCTCATGATGGAACTGCCGACCGCCATGAGATTGACGCCGTTGTCCACGATGATGTGGAGCTCGATGGACACCGTGTCGTCCTCGTTGTAGCGCACCTTGACCCCCTTGGCCATGGATTCGCGGCGGAGCAGATGCACCAGGCCGTCGGTTTTGGAGCGGACCGCCATGCCCTTCACGCCGAAACAGTTGGTGGCCGCCGCGCCGGTGATGGCGGTGAACACGTCGCTGCCGATGCGGATCTCGCCCTTTTCGGTTTGCAGCTTCATAGGGTATCATCCTTTCTATGGGGGCCGGAACCGCCGGATGGCGGCAAATTCGCTGTTTTTGATGCGAAGTAAGGGGATTGTCTTTTCTTAGTTTAGTCTATCGCCGCTTAAAATACAAGGGAAAAAGTAATTGTAATTTGCCCGAAAATCGTGTACACTATAGGTATCTTTCCATTGATAGGAGGCGACTGGGATGAAAATTGCCCGTTTCGTGCTGAAGATACTGGCCCTCTGTTTCGCCGCGGCCTCGCTGGCCTGCGCGATCATCGCTTACTGGGACAAGATCGCCATGTCCTTCGGCGGCGCTGTGGATAAGCTGGAGGAGAAAAGGTACTATCGCCGCCGCCGCCCCTCCGAATACGACGACTACGCCGACTGGGACGAATGACCAGGCCCGGCGGGCCCGGAGCGTCCGCTCCGGGCTTTTCTGCGCCAAAAAACCGCTTGTTCCGCCGGCCGGCGGAACAAGCGGTTTTTTCAGGTTCAGAATACATGGACCAGCTCTTTGGGCAGGATGTAGAAGGTGAAGGTGCCCGACGCCACCGGCTGCTCCTGGTCGTTGGTCAGCAGGCAGTGATAGACGCAGACCGTCCGGCCGAGCTTCTCGGGGGTCGCGACGCACCGGATCTTGGTCCCGACGGCGGGGGCGAGATAGTTTATGTTAGAGCTCATGGTGACGCTGACCCTGCCGCCGGTCAGCACGGCGCAGCCCGCGACCGTGTCGGCGAGGGTGGTGAGGCACCCGCCGTGGATGATCCCATAGGGGTTCATCGACTGGCTGACGACGGTGAGCTCGCCCTCGGCGTAGTTCTCGGCGAGGTGGGTGATGGCGATGCCGTTCGCCCCGGCGAAGTTGTCCGGCCCGTTGATGCGCGAGCGGATCAGGCGGTAGAGGGCCTCGGCCTGCTCGGGCGTCTTCTTATCGCAGGAATCCATCCAGTATCCTCTCCTCCGCTTCCTGCTCGGTGAGCCCGAGCGTCATGAGCTTGATAAGCTGGTCGCCCGCGATGCGCCCGATGGCGGCCTCGTGGATGAGCTGCGCGTCGGTGTGGTTGGCGGTGATGGCCGGGATGGAGCGGATCTTGGCGCTGCCCATCAGGATGGAGTCGCACTGCACGTGGCCGAAGCAGCGCGCCTCGCCGATCATGCGGGGGTAGAAGACCTGCTCGGAGCTGTCCTGCGCGACCGAGCGGGAGACGATGCGCCCGGTGGCGCCCTCGCCCTGCAGGACCACGTCCATCTCGGACTCGGCCGTCTGGCGGCCGTGGGTGAGGAGCTTTTCGGTGATCACGGCCTCGGCGTCCCTGCCCACCACGATCTTGGTGTAGCGTTTGGTGGAGTCCACGCCGCGGATCTGGGTGGTCTCCATCTGGATGGAGGCGCCCTCCTCCAGATAGACCTCGGTGCGCGGGTTCATGATGCGCTCGCCGGTGCCCTCGCCCTCGCCGTAGTGGCGCTCGACGTAGCGCACCTTGGAGTTTTTGCCCACGTAGAAGGTGTGCAGGCCGTCGTGCTGCGAGGCCTCGCTGCCCGCGTTGTGGATGCCGCAGCCAGCGACGATGTCCACGTCGCAGTTCTCACCGATGAAAAAGTCGTTGTAGACCATTTCGGAAAGGCCGGTCTCGGTGATGATGACGGGGATGTGGACCGATTCCTTTTTCGTGCCCGGCTTGATGTGGATGTCGATGCCGGGCTTGTCCGACTTGGTGATGATCTCGATGTTGGCGGTGGAGCCGCGGCCGTCGAGCTCGCCGTTCTTGCGGATGTTGTAGGCGCCCTTGGGCGTGCCCTCTAGGTCGGCGATCTCCCGGAGGAGGGCTGCGTCGATCTTTGTCATTTGGATGCCCCCTCCCGCATATAGGTGCAGCCGGTCACGGTGTCGGCCAGGATGTGGGGGAAGATCTCGTCCTTGGGGCCGTGGCGCGAGATGCTGCCCTCGGTCACCATGACGATCTCGTCCGCCAGGTCGATGATGCGTTCCTGATGCGAAATGATGATGATGGTCGCCTCGCGCGAGTTGTGGAGGGCGCGGAAGGTCTCGGTCAGCTTGGCGAAGGACCAGAGGTCGATGCCCGCCTCGGGCTCGTCGAAGATCATGAGGCCGGAGCGCCGCGCGAGGATGGTGGCGATCTCGATGCGCTTGACCTCGCCGCCCGAGAGGGAGGTGTCCACCTCGCGGTCCACATAGTCGGCCGCGCAGAGGCCCACCCGGGTCAGGTAGTGGCAGCACTCGTCGCGGGAGAGGCAAGTCCCGCCCGCGGCCAGCTCCAGCAGGTCGCGCACCCGCATGCCCTTGAAGCGGGGGGGCTGCTGAAAGCCGTAGCTGATCCCGAGCCTGGCGCGCTCGGTGACGTTCAGGTCGGTGATGTCGGTGCCGTTCCAGAGGATGCGGCCCGCCGTGGGTTTCACGAGGCCCATGATGGCGCGGGCAAGGGTGGTCTTGCCGCCGCCGTTGGGGCCGGTGATGACAATAAAGCGGTTGTCCTCGATGGTCAGGTTCACATTCTGAAGGATGCCAACCCGGCCGTTGCCGTTCTCCACCTGGTAGGAGAGGTCTTTGATCTCCAGCATAGGCTCGTCTGCTCCTTTGTTTCATGTAAGAATGGTTCTTAAGGACTGATAATAGTTCTTAAGAGGGGATTTTATCATATCCGGAGAAACAATACAAGAAGGGCCTGTTATTTCCCCGATTTTTGCAGCCGCGCGGCGAACGCCGTCCAGCCGCCGCGTTCGGTCTTTTCGATCACCGCGAGGCCGTGTTCCCGGAGGGCGGCGGCCACCTCGTCGGCGCGGGTGTCGAGGATGCCCGAGCAGAGGAAGACGCCGTCCGGCATCAAAAATTCCTCCGCCCGGCGGGAGAGGGGGATGATGACGTCGGCCACGATGTTGGCCAGCACGAGCGGGCAGCGGTTCCGGGCCAGCTCGGCGGCGAGGGCGGCGTCGGACAGCACGTCGCCGGCGCGGACGGTGTAGCGGTCCCGGCCGATGCCGTTGAGGGCGGCGTTTTCATAGGCGACGCCGACCGCCTTGGGGTCGATGTCCACGCCGACGGCGCGGGCGGCCCCCAGCCGGAGGGCGGCGATGGACAGAATGCCGCTGCCGCAGCCCAGGTCGAGCACCGTCCCGCCCGCGGGGACATGGCGCTCCAGCCCCTCCAGACAGAGCTGGGTGGAGGCGTGGGAGCCTGTCCCGAAAGTGAGGCCGGGGTTGAGGTAGAGCGGGACCCTGCCCTCGGGCGGGACCGTGTCCCGTTCCCACTCGGGGACGATATAAAGCCGCGTCCCCACCGCCATGGGGCGGTAGTATTTCTGCCAGCCGTGGGCCCAGTCGTCCTCGCGCAGGGGGACGGTGGTAAAGGGCAGCTCCAGCCCGGCGGTGCAGCGCGCCAGCAGGGCGCGCCCCTCCTCGTCGTCGGTGACGTAGAACTTCACCCGCGCCGCGCCCTGCATCCTGCGCAGCAGCTCGTCGTCCACATAGTCCCAGTACTGCCGGTTCTCCTCCAGGAATTTCCGGAAATCGTCCCCGTCCTCGATCACCAGCCCGGTCATGCCGGCGGCGACCAGACGGGCGCACACGTCGTCGGTCTGCCCGGCCTGGGCTTCGACGGTCACTTCAAGCCATTTGTCGTTCATGATGTCCTCCAGAAGGTTCGGATAGTCTGAGCCGCCCCGCCGGAGGGCGGAGCGGCGGCGTTTTTATCGGTGGGTGCCGAGGAAGAAGAGGGCCACCACGCCGGGGCCGGCGTGGGCGCCGATGACCGGGCCGACGTGGTTGATGACCACCTCTTTCACGCCGAAGCGGGCCTTGATGTCGTCGGCCACCTTCTGCGCGTCCTCGAGGCAGTCGCCGTGGCTGAGGAAGGGGGTCTGGCCGGCGGGATCGACGGCGAGCTCCTCCATCCTGTCCACCAGGGCCTTGAGGGCGGCGGCGCGTCCCCTGCTCTTGCTCACGCTGCTCAGGTGGCCCTCGTCGTCCACATGGAGCACCGGCTTGATGGAGAGCATGGTGCCCAGCAGGGCGGTCGCGGCCGAGATGCGGCCGCCGCGCTTGAGGTGGTTCAGGTCGTCCACGGTGAACCAGTGGCAGACGTGGAGCTTCTGCGCCTCCACATAGTCGCGCACCTCCTCGATGGATCTGCCCTTCGCCTTCTCGCGCGCGGCGAGCCAGACCAGCAGGCCCTGTCCCAAAGAGGCCGAGAGGGTGTCCACCACCAAAATCTTCCGCGCGGGGAAGCGCTCGCGCAGCTCGGCCGCCGCCAGCTCGGAGGACTGGTAGGTGGCCGAGAGGCCGGAGGAGAAGGAGAGGATGAGAAGGTCCTTCCCGGCCTCCAGGATGGGCTCCAGCCCGTGGGTGAAGTCGGCGATGTTGACCGCCGAGGTGGTCGCCCGCTCCCCGGCGCGGATGAGCGAGAAGAATTCCCCGGCGGACATCTCACGGCCGTCCGGGTAATTGTGATAGGTCTTGCCCTGAATGGTGAAGGAGAGCGGAAAGACCTCCGCCCCGGTCTCCTCGACCAGCGCCGGGGTAAGGTCGGCGGACGAGTCGGTCACGATCACATAGTCTCCCATTCTGTATTCCTCCTGCCGCGTGGAGACGGCTCATTTTTTGTGTTTCGGCGCGGGTTCCCGTTCCCGCAGGAGATCGAGGACGCGCTGGCAGGCCAGCTTGTCGGCGTAGCTCCGCAGGGCCAGCTCCAGGGCCAGAAGGGGCAGCTCCTCGCCGGCGGCCGCCTCGTCGGCCAGCGCGTCGGCGGTTTCGGAAAGGGCCCCGTCCAGCACGGCGCAGAAGCGGCCGTAAAAGGCCTCGCCGTCGCCGCCGCCGGTGACCGCCGCGAGCAGGTCCCGCGTCTCGCGGACCGAGAGGACCTGCTTGAGG